>RGYL01000301.1 GCA_010032085.1 Actinomycetota bacterium | reverse complement strand
GTCCAACTTCTTACCGTTGTAATCCCTAGATTCGATGCGCTAAAGAAGGAAGGCCAATCCGGAACTGCAAAGTTAACTCAATACACCCGATACCTCACTATTGGTCTTGCAATCCTGCAGACATCTGGACTTATCGCAGTTGCGCGTACCCCGGGACGCTTGATTCAAGGATGTACCGAAGACATCATCCCGGATACTTCATGGCTAAGAATTCTTACGATGGTATTTGTTATGACAGCCGGCACCTCGGTTGTTATGTGGCTCGGTGAGTTGATTACTGATCGCGGTGTTGGAAACGGTATGTCCATCTTGATCTTCACCTCAATTGCTGCAACTTTCCCTTCACAACTTTGGGCGATTCGCTTATCGCGCGGTTGGTTCACCTTCGCATTCATTATGGCCGTTGGTGTTTTAATTGTTGCCGCTGTTGTTTTCGTTGAACAATCTCAGCGCCGAATTCCGGTCCAATATGCGAAGAAGCAAATCGGCCGCCGCGAGTATGGTGGCACAACTACCTATATTCCAATAAAGGTCAACCAATCCGGCGTTATCCCAGTCATTTTCGCTTCTTCCTTGCTCTACATCCCATCCCTAGTCGCAAACTTCACCAACTCACAAGCTGCGTGGGCGGTCTGGATTAGCACCAATTTCGTCACCGGAGATCATCCGATCTACATTGCTTCCTATGCCTTGCTAATTATTTTCTTTGCATATTTCTATGTCGCAATAACATTTAACCCAGAAGAGACCGCAGAGAACATGCGTAAGTACGGCGGCTTCATCCCGGGTATTCGTGCGGGTAAGCCCACAAGTGATTATCTGCAATATGTACTGACTCGCATTACTGCGCCAGGTTCTTTATATCTCGCGTTAGTTGCAATCATTCCGATTATCGCCTTGATTCTCTTTGGCGCGTCACAACAATTCCCATTTGGCGGAACTGCAATTCTAATTATCGTTGGTGTTGGCCTTGATACCGCAAAACAGATTGAGAGCCAATTGCAACAGCGTTCATACGAGGGATTCCTCCGCTAATGCGTTTAGTCCTGGTTGGCCCACCAGGTGCAGGCAAAGGAACCCA
>RGYL01000031.1 GCA_010032085.1 Actinomycetota bacterium | reverse complement strand
TTTAGAAGAGGCGATTGCTAAGGGTTTATCAGAGTCTGGTGTTGATGTAATTCGAGTGGGAATTCTTCCAACTCCAGCCGTCTCATTTCTTGTAACAGAACTAAAAGCAGACCTGGGCGTAATGATTAGCGCTTCGCATAATCCAGCAACAGACAATGGCATTAAATTCTTCGCACGCGATGGTCGCAAACTTGCCGACTCAGTTGAAGCCCAAATTGAAGCGCTCCTAGGTAAGCCCTGGAGTGCAAATGGCAATATCGGAAATATCTCATTTGATGAAGGCGCCCGGGAGAGTTATATCAAGTACTTGCTTGGGACGATTCATTCGGATTTCAGTGGATTAAAGATTGTGGTGGATTGTGCAAATGGCGCCGCCTCCTTTGTTGCGCCAGAAACACTAAGAAGAGCCGGGGCGGAAGTAATTGCTATCTCCGATAAACCAAATGGCATGAATATAAATGAGAATTGCGGATCTACCCATCTTGAGAATCTAATTTCTAAAGTCAAGAGCGAGCAGGCTGATCTGGGAATCGCCCATGATGGCGACGCCGATCGAGTACTTGCTATTGATCATGACGGCAATGTCATAGATGGAGATCACATACTTGGAATATTGGCTGATCACACTGAACTACCAACGAAGAAAATTGTAGGAACAGTTATGACTAACCTGGGATTGATTCGCGCACTAGAAAGTAGGGGAGTTGGATTTGTCGCAACCCCGGTTGGAGATAGATATGTATTGGAGAAGATGTTGGCCGAGGGGCACATGCTGGGCGGCGAACAATCTGGCCATGTAATTATGCGTAAATTCGCGATAACTGGGGATGGAATCTTGACTGCACTTCACCTGATCTCTGAAGTTGCAAGAAGCAAAAAGTCGCTAAAAGAGTTGGCTGCATTTATGCAGCGCTATCCGCAAGTTCTAATAAATGTTAAAGGTGTTGATAAATCCAAACTAAATACCAATTTAGCGGTGCAGAATCGCGTTATTGAGATTGAAAGAGAATTGGGAGCAACCGGGAGAGTTTTGCTGCGCGCATCTGGGACTGAACCGGTGATTCGCGTGATGATTGAGGCACAAAGCCAAGAGAAAGCGGAAGGATTCGCTTCAGCGCTCGCAGCGCTAGTAAAATCAGAACTCGCGCTCTAGAGGAGAAATTAAATGTGTGGGATCGTCGGCTACACCGGTCCTAATCCCGCCCTTTCGAGAGTTATTGAAGGTCTACGCCGTCTTGAATATCGCGGTTATGACTCCGCCGGAGTTGCGTTGGCAACGAAACCGGGCGAGAAGTTAGTCGTAGAGAAAAAAGCTGGAAAGTTAGTAAACCTAGAGAGCGCTTTGAACAGCGAATACACAAATGCGCATGGCGGAATCGGTCACACTCGCTGGGCAACACATGGCGGTCCCACAGATGTAAATGCCCATCCCCATCTTGATGCGACTGGAAAACTGGCGGTAATTCATAATGGAATTATCGAGAATTATGTGGAACTGAAATCTGAGTTAGAGCGGCGCGGACATAACTTTAAATCAGAGACTGATACTGAATCTGTGGCACACCTTCTTGGGGAGGAATTTAAATCCTCTGGAGATCTTGCCTCCGCTATGCGAAGTGTCTGCCTACGCCTTCGCGGTTCATTCACACTCCTGGCGATTCATTCAGATAACCCAAATCTCATCGTAGGAGCGCGACGAAACTCACCACTTGTTGTGGGAGTGGGAGAAGGCGAGAATTTCCTAGCATCTGATGTCTCAGCTTTTATCGCTCATACGAAAAAAGCCCTTGAACTTGGCCAGGATCAAGTTGTGCAAGTAACACCGGAGAAAGTGGTGGTCACAGACCTGCATGGCAAAGAAGTAACCCCAAATCAATATGAAATTACTTGGGATGCACAGGCGGCTGAGCGTGGTGGATTTCAACATTTCATGCTTAAGGAGATTTACGAGCAACCTAAAGCAGTTGCCGATACTTTGTTAGGTAGGTTTCCTAACTCTGATTCAATCGAGCTAACGGAACTAGAAAAATTTAGCGTTGATTACAACCGGATTTTGATTCTTGCTTGTGGCACTGCCTATCACGCTGGCTTGATTGGAAAGTACGCAATCGAAGAGTGGGCGCGTATCCCAGTCGATGTCGAACTCGCCTCAGAATTTCGCTATCGCAATCCAGTTCTCTCTTCTAAAACTCTAGTAATCACGATCTCGCAATCTGGCGAGACGATGGACACCTTAATGGCACTTCGTCACGCGAAGTCTTTAGGCGCAAAGACGCTATCGATTTGTAACACGATTGGTTCATGCTGACACAGGTTGTTGTCCTTCACCTATTGGCGCTTCACTTTGCTAGCAAAACAGCCTCGCTTTCGAAGAGTCGAATAAGAGAATTGATTAGCGAGTTATTAGAACTTCCCAACAAAATTGAGGAAATCCTGGAAACAGTTGAGCCATTGCGCGCAATGACTCGGGGATATAAAGAGGCAACATCAGTTCTCTTTCTTGGTCGCCATGTCGGTTTCCCCGCTGCTCTTGAAGGTGCACTTAAGTTAAAGGAACTTGCATATATGCATGCCGAGGGATTCGCAGGCGGCGAATTGAAACACGGCCCGATAGCGCTGATCGATAAGGGCACTCCAGTAATTGCAATTCTGCCACCAGCCTCAAGTGAGATTGCCGAAAAGATGCGCAGCAATATTCAAGAGGTAAGGGCGCGTGGCGCCGAAGTCATCGCAATCGCAGATCCCAGCCATAAATTGGATATCTCAAACTTAATCCGAATCCCTGAATGTGAAGAGTTATTGCAACCTCTACTTTCGATCGTCCCACTCCAGGTATTTGCCTACGAAATGGCGGTTGCTCGCGGAAATGATGTGGATCAACCACGAAATCTAGCTAAATCGGTTACTGTCGAATGACAAAGAGTTTTGATGACGTTGTAGACCAACGTCTAGAGGTTCGTCGTCACGATATGAAAGTCGCCTTACGTTGGGCGATGGCACTTTTAACGGCCTTTGTACTTGTGACTCTTGATGTACTTTTCGAAGGAGCGCTCTGGCGTATCGATCAATTCTTTGCCGATTTAAGGCGACCTAAGTTGGATGGTTTCTCGGAATTCTTGGTGCTAAGACTTGATGATTTGGGTTTGCGCTGGGTGACAGCACTTATTCTTTTAGTGACTGCAACCTTAATTGGACGGCGATTTAAATCATGGCGTCCGCTCAATCTCTCAATTCTCTCTCTTATCTCCCTGAATATATTTGTTGGAGCTGCAAAAATCGGATTCGGAAGATGTAAAGCAAGAGAAGATTTTGATATCTGCATGTTTACGGATGGAATGGCATATCCAAGTGGTCACACGGCAAATGCCCTCGTTACTTGGGGTTTATTTGCTTACATAATCTTTCGCTACACCCATCGCGCGCCTTTTGAGGGGCTACGCCTCTATTGGTTGGTAGGGGTTATAACCGTCCTAGTCTGTTTTGCATCTTTGATTAGAAATACACATTGGTTTACAGATCTTTTGGGTGGAATCTTCCTCGGCGGCGCAATTCTGGTTCTGGTAGTTGCAATTGACCGCTTCATTCCATCACAGAAGCAGCCTTCTTAGGATTACCCAATGAATCGGGCTGAAGCGCTAATCGATTTAGGCGCGCTTGAATCAAATGTGAAGCGGATCCTCGCCACAACAAAGGCTGCCGGACTGGCTGTTGTTAAAGCAGATGCTTATGGACATGGATTAGTTCCGGTTGCAGAACGTGCGCTAAGAGCGGGTGCGACTTGGCTGGGAACGGCGCTACTGGAGGAGGCGTTGACACTTCGAAGTGAAGGCGTAAAGGCACCAATAATTGCTTGGCTCACGCCAATTCATGATGACTTTGAGACGGCAATCCAAAGTGACGTTGATTTAGCAATTCCCTCTCTATCTCACCTGGAGAGAGTTTTATCAGCTGCTAAGAAAGTAGGAAAGAAGGCAAGAATTCATCTCGAAGTGGATACTGGAATGTCTCGAGGTGGCGCACTTAAAGAATGGCGAACTTTGAGTGAGCGCACAAGTCAAGCGCTCGATTCACTCGAAGTGATTGGTATTTGGTCGCACTTTGCTCGCGCTGATGAGCCGGGTCATGATTTTAATGAAGAACAACTAAGTACTTTTCAATTGCGAGTTAATGAGGCAAAAGAGTTTGGTTTAAATCCGAAGATTCTTCACCTTAGTAACTCAGCAGCCACATTAACAAACTCCGCTTCGCACTTTGATTTAGTTCGTCTTGGTATCTCGATGTATGGCTTGTCACCCGATATCGAAACTATGGGTGATTCAAATGAACTTCAACTAAAACCGGTGATGCAATTACGTTCACAAATTCATCTTGTAAAAGATATCCCAGCCGGTTCCCAGGTCGGTTATGGTGGAACAGCAATAACTAAATCAGATACAAAATTGGCGGTTATCCCCATGGGCTACGCAGATGGAATTCCACGAAATGCAAATTCATTAGCAGGCGTACTTATTGGTAACAAGAGAGCTCCAATAATTGGGCGAGTTTCTATGGATCAATTTGTTGTTGATTTAGGTAACGATTCGATTGCACGTGCCGGAGAATGGGCTTACTTGATTGGCAGCGAAGGAGCGGGCGGCTACACTGCCGATGCTTGGGCTAAGGCTTGCGGGACAATCAATTATGAGATTGTGACGCGAATCGGAGCAAGAGTTCCACGAGTTTTTATCAACTAAGGTCGAGGAGCGAATTCAAAGATGATTTCGGCGCAACGAGTTCTCTCGATTCGCGATCTCTCGGTAAATTTTGGTGGTCTTAAAGCGCTCTCGAATGTAAATATAGATCTTCACCAGGGTGAAGTACTTGGACTAATTGGACCTAATGGCGCAGGAAAGACCACAGTATTCAACGCTCTATCTGGTCTAGTTGAGCCAGCAAGTGGTTCCCTTGAACTCTACGGTCGGAAATCAAAATGGCTCAAGCCCCATCAACTCGTTACTAATGGAATCTCTCGAACGCTTCAAGGTGTCGGCCTATTTCCAGATCTCACAGTTCTGGAGAATGTAATGATGGGCGCGCAACATATTGCCAAAGCTGGATTAGTTCAATCATTTCTCGGGTTCGCAGAGAGGGATGAAGAACACTTGCGCGAGGAAGCCCAGAGCGCCTTGGAACGAGTTTACGTGGGCAGCCTCGCTAACCGGCGCGCAGATACGCTCGCTTATCCAGATACGAAGCGAGTCGCAATTGCGCGAGCTCTTGTTAGCGAACCAAAGATTTTGCTTCTTGATGAACCTGCCGGTGGTTTAGGTCCTCAAGATATTGAATGGCTAAATGGCCTGATTCGAAACATTAAGAGCCATATCTCAATCATCATCGTTGAGCATCATATGGATGTTGTTATGTCTATCTGTGATCGCATCTCAGTTCTTAACTTCGGTGAGTTAATTGCATCTGGCTCTAAAGATGAAGTAAGAAGCAATCCTGATGTTATTGCCGCCTACTTGGGTTCGAAAAAGGCGGGTGCTAAATGAGCGGCTTAGTGGTAAGTAACTTAACCGTTAGCCATGGCGCTATAAGAGCCTTGCGCGATGTGAGTTTTGAGGTACAAGAAGGCGAATTGACTGCAGTTATTGGCGCTAACGGAGCAGGCAAGACCACACTTCTTCGCACTCTTTCGGGTTTGAAGGATGCCGAGGATGGAAGTGCAACGTGGCGGGAGCGAAATATTTTGGGTAAGCGCCCCGAGGATCTTGTGCGGCGCGGAATCTCCCATGTTTCTGAAGGGAAATCAGTTATCCCAGAACTAACCGTGAGAGAGAACCTAGTTATTGGTGGATTGTGGCGACGAGATAAAAGTGGAACTGAGAAAGCAATAAAGGAAGCTGTGGAGCTTTTCCCTCGTCTTGGCGAACGAATGTCCCAAAGTGCAAACACGCTCTCGGGCGGTGAGCGCCAGATGCTTGCGATTGGCCGCGCACTAGTGTCTCGCCCAAAACTTCTACTTCTAGATGAACCATCATTAGGCCTTGCCCCACTTATCATCGAACAAATCTTTACTTCTATAAAGAATCTGCAGAAGAGTATGAATTTAACTGTGGTACTCGTCGAACAGAATGCAACTAGCGCGCTTGAGATTGCTGACAACGGAGTGATCTTGAATCTTGGCGAGTTAGTAGCATCCGGAAATGCGCGGGAGCTTCTCGAAGATCCAACGCTCAAGTCGGCATACTTGGGGTATTAAATGAGAAACTTAATCGGAACACTTCTAATTGGACTCACACTTGGCTCGGTCTACAGCCTTATGGCCCTCGCTCTAGTTCTAGTTTGGCGCTCAACTCGAGTAGTTAACTTTGCTCAAGCTGGCCAAGCGATTGTTACAACTTATATTGCCTATGAAATCGTTACTAGGACTGGTGTTTTCTGGTTAGCAGTGCTCTTTGCAGTGATAGCGGGCGCTCTCCTTGGCGCGGGCGTCGAGTACTTCCTGATGCGAACTCTATTTAGACATGTTGATGAAGGTCCGGTCGCAGCGCTAGCGCCCGTAATCGCCACACTTGGGCTACTCGGCGTTATTAGAAGTGTCGTAGGAATGATCTGGGGTAACGACTTTAGAACATTTTATTCGCCGGTATCTACGGATAACTTTGTGGTTGCTGGTGAAACTATCCCGTTTTCAAGTTTAAATCTTTTGATAATCCTTTCCACGGTAGTTGTAATGATTATCTTCTCAATAATTTTCCAGCGCACAGATCTTGGATTATCGCTTCGGGCCGCCGCTTTTCAGCCAGAAATAGCAAGACTTGCTGGTATTCGAGTGGGTCCAATTCGCACAATCGGTTGGGTATTTGCAGGCGTGGCTGGTGCAATTGCTGGCGTGCTCGTAACGCCAACAACAATTCTTTCACCTAACTCACTTGATCTCTTGCTTGTATTTGGTTTCGTCGCAGCTGTCATTGGTGGCTTGGAAAGTTTGCCCGGTGCTGTCTTAGGTGGCTTGGTGTTAGGGCTAGGTGTTTCTTTTGTTTTGAACTATGTTGGCACCTCGCTAGTTTTCCCATCAATATTTATAGTTCTAATTATTTCTTTGATTGTCAGACCGAATGGAATATTGGGAGCAAAGAAGGTGCGCAGTGCATAAGCTCTCAACTAAGAAGGCGCTACTTGGGTTTATTCTTTTCGGCTGGGTCTTGTTAATTGTTGCGGATCGAGTTGATGAATTGCGGGTCTACCAAGGCGCAACTATTGCAATCACAACACTTTCAATTGCTTCAATTATTTTGTTAACCGGTTATTCTGGACAGGTATCACTCGGCCATGGTGCATTCCTTGCTTTTGGTGCTTATGCGGCCGCGCTTGCCCAAACATATTGGCAATCTCCCTTCTGGTTTACGCTTCTTGTCGCAGTCATGGTTTCAGCTGCCTTTGGTTTTATCCTGGGATTTGCCGCAGGGCGATTATCCGGTCCATATCTTGCGGGAACCACACTTGCGTTAGCAGTCGGATTACCCACTCTGGCAAACCAATTTTCATTCCTCGGTGGCGAAACTGGACTCGTTTACGACGCCGGAATGCCACCGGAAAGATTTGGCGAGGAATTCACGCTATATAAATGGTTCTTCTGGATCGCTGCCTTCGTAGTCTTGATTGCCATGTTCTTACTTAGGAATCTGCTGAACAG
>RGYL01000004.1 GCA_010032085.1 Actinomycetota bacterium | reverse complement strand
AGACCCGCGAGGATGGCCAACGCTAACCCCAAGCTAAAGCTGCTTTCAATCGTTCAATACTTGTTGCCAGTCCATATTCCTTAACGATTCGCATTACATTCTTCTCACTCTTTGGTTTATTCGAAATCTTGAAATCAACTTTAGGGAGAAGCAGATCATTAGCGCAACTAGTTAACCTAGAAGCTATTTCGGCGTATTTCATATCCAAAAGTATCTTTTTGCGATGACTTTCCTTAAGTAATTCATCTCCAGATTTTGCAGCCGCAATAACCTCGTCCATATTGTTGAAGGAGTTTGCAATGTCGGCAGCGCCCTTCTCCCCGATACCCCTTATGCCAGGTAAGCCATCTGATGCATCTCCGCGAATCATTGCAAAGAGTCCGTATCTATGACCGGGTATGCCATATTTCTGGGCTACCCAATTTCGATCTACTAAGTCATGTGCGCTTATGCCCTTCGCAAGATAAACAATCTTGATATCTAGTTCATCATCTACTAACTGAAATAAATCGCGATCACCGGTCACAATCCGAATTGGTCCGGATTCTCGCTTAGCTAGAGTTGCAATGACGTCGTCAGCTTCATAATCGTCAGAACCGATGATTTCAAAACCTAACTCTTCAAAGAGATCAAGAATGATTGGTACTTGAGGCGTAAGTAAATCTGGTTCCTCTTCCCCTTCGCCAGCCTCATCTAATCGATTAGCTTTGTACTCCGGAAAGAGATCAACCCGCCATGATGGACGCCAATCTCCATCGAGACAGAGCGCTAAACGATCTGGTTTATAGGCATTTATCAATCGCGCCGTCATATCTATAAAGCCTCGTATGGCATTAACAGGCTCGCCGCTCGGACTTACGAGAGTGTCGGGCATTCCGTAGTAAGCGCGATACCAGAGAGATGCGCTATCGATAAGCATCAATGTCATCCAACCACCGCCGAGTACGCAACCACTCCTCTATCAATTTTCTTCATTGCTTCTCTAGCTAAAAAGGCTAGGGCAGGTTGAGCATCAAGTAATTGACCTAAGAGGTCGATGATTTGGCGCATATTTCGTACGAAATCACCAACCGGAATCTCAGTCTCTCGCAGAATTGAATGCAAGGAATTTCCATTCGCCCAACGGTAAGTACTCCAGGCCAAATCAAAGTTCGGCTCACGCTGTGGATTGAGCCCGTGCTCTTCCTCCAGCAGAGTTAATTTTGCCCAGATTGACGCGGTTCGACGAACCAGCGGCTCAAGACTCTTTGGAATCCGCGGGATTTTGCTCCGCTCCCCTCTTCCTTCAAAGATTAACCCAGACAATAAGGCCACAAGATCGGAAGCAGTGATTCCATCAAAAAGACCATCAAAGATCATCTCAGTTAATAGCAAGTCACTCTCTGAGTAAATGCGAGTCAGGACTTGACCCTTATGGGTCAATTGTTGAGACTGCACATATTCCAACTCATTGAGAATCGAACTCACTCGATCAAAAGTTCTTGGGATGACATTAGTGCGCGACTCCATCCGATTAGTCAGTCCAGAAGTTTCCCTCTTTAACCGTTGGGCTTTTTCGCTAAGTCGAGCATGATCTTCGCGTTGCGGGCATTGGTGGACGGGATTTGCCTTCATCTCTCTTCGATGATTACTGATCTCCGCTTCGATGTCGCGTCGATTCTTACGTCTTTCGCCGCGTCTATTTTCGGTACTTTCTAGTTCCTTAATCGCAAAGCGGTGAGACATATAGCCTTGAAGATCTCCGAGATGACATACCGCTTCGCCTTCAAGGTTTTTAATGGCCTCACTATTACGTTCAATCTGCTTTAACAATCCAGAAACAGATGCATCGGCTTGAAATTGCGCAAATGAAGCGGCAAGTGATTTGCGAGCTCGCTCCGCTCCAAATCGGGAGATTAAATTTGCCGACATGTTATATGTAGGCGAAAACGATGACTTAAGTGGATAAGTTCTCGTGCTTGCAAGTCCTGCTGCCATTGCACTGTCAATCTGCTCACTCCAAAGAACAACTGCATTTCCCTCAATGTCTATACCCCGGCGTCCAGCTCTTCCCGTTAATTGTGTGTACTCCCCCGGCGTGACGGCGACATGGCTTTCGCCATTCCATTTCACAAGCTTCTCTAATACAACGGTACGTGCTGGCATATTTATGCCGACAGCTAGAGTTTCGGTGGCAAAAACAACCTTAATTAGTCCTTGCTGAAACAATTCCTCAACTGTCTCTTTAAACATTGGAAGAAGCCCGGCATGGTGAGATGCGATGCCACGTTCAAGGGCTTGACACCATTCGTAATAGCCAAGCACGCCATAATCTTCATTTGGCAATTCATTAGTTCGCTTTGCAATGATCCTGGATATCTCGGCACGCTCTTCCTTGTTGGTGAGGGTGATGCCTTCTTTAATACATTGCGTTACTGCGGCATCGCATCCTGCTCGAGAAAAAATAAAATATATCGCCGGTAAGTATTCTTGTTCGCGCAACTTCTCCACAATTTCCGAACGAGTCAATGAACGGATCGACGAAAAAGTCTTCGTAAAGCCGGGCCGCTCTCTTCCGGGCATTTTACGATTGGAATTTCGCTCTAATCGGAGTAATTCTGGATTAACTCGGCCATCATCAACGAAGAGGTCGAGCAGTCGATTTCCAATCAAAATGTGTTGATAGAGCGGAACTGGACGAATTTCCGATAGCACCACCTCGGTCTCCCCGCGCACACTTTTAAGCCAGGCGCCAAACTCCTCTGCATTGGAAACAGTCGCTGACAAGGAAACGACTTGGATCCGCTCCGGTAGGTGGATAAGGATCTCTTCCCAGACCGCGCCTCGGAATCGATCGGCTAAGAAATGGACCTCGTCCATGACAACGTAGCCGAGATCTGCAATTCCTTCGGGCCGCGCATAGATCATGTTGCGCAAAACTTCAGTTGTCATCACAACAATCGGGGCGTCGCCATTTATTGAAGAATCTCCGGTCAAGAGGCCAACATTTGCCTCGCCATGCACACTGCTTAGTTCGGAAAATTTCTGATTAGAGAGAGCTTTAATTGGGGTCGTGTAGAAACAACGCTCCCCTTTCTGATCGGCCAGAAAGGCGGCAAATTCACCAACAATGGTCTTACCGGCACCAGTAGGCGCAGCAACAAGAACACTTTTACCATCCTCAAGTTGTTGACACGCTTGTACCTGAAAGTCATCAAAAGCGAAGTCATATGCTTCTGCGAATTGAGTGGTGAGAGGGTGTCGATTGCGATTACGAGCAGCGACTAATCGCTCAGCTGGAGACAAACTCAAGATGCAATCCAAGTCAATAGTGAGTTCGGCGCTATCTCCGCTTTTATAGGAAGTGGACCAATTCGCTCGCCATCGGCGTAAGCCACAGCAGGAGCCGAAATATTTACCGAGCGTGCTCGCTCGATACGTACTCTTGGATGAGTGATGTGCGTTCCCTTAAAGACCTTTGGAAAGACGCGGAGGAACTCAAACTTCGATACTGGTTCAAGAATCATGACATCAAAGAAGCCATCTGTGAGTGAAGCATCTGGGCAAACTTTCATACCGCCGCCATAACTTGCCCCATTTGCAACAGCGATCAACATCGCTTCGGTTACGAATTTCCGAGAATCTAATTCAATTTGGTACTCAAGTGGCTTAAAAAATGGCAATTCAAGTAGCATCGCGAAGTCGTACTTGCGCTTACTCTGCCAATGAATCCGATTCGCCCGCTCATTTACCAACGAATCAAATCCGGTGCTAAGTATCTCGGCGAAAAAACGATCATTTACCCGCCCTAAATCAACTCTCTGGGCCGGCTCCCGCAATCCCAGTTCTAAAGCGTCCAAGGGTTTATCGATAGTTAGACCAGCAGAACGTGCGAAGTCATTACCGGTCCCGGCCGGAATTAGAAGCATTGCGAAGTTGGAACTTGCTAGTTCTTGAATGGCGAGGTGAACCATGCCATCCCCGCCAATCACAATTACCACCCCGCCTTGATGGCGTTTTTTGGATTCACGAAGGTTTACCAACGCGCTCTCGTAGCTCGTTCCAGATATGTCAATGAATTCTTTGCCGAGCAGTGTGAGCTGAGCAATTACTTTATCTTTTAGTTTTGCCCCCTTACCGCCCCCTGATGTCGGGTTTGCAAGGAGCAATAGGCTCATCGCGCTGCCTTAAATTTCTTCGGGAGCATCAATTGGTCTTACCTCATCGACCGAAGAAGCTTCGGAATCAGCGAATTTATTTCGCCGCCGGTCTCGACGCCTATCTACCAGAAGTCCAATTCCGCCTGCTGCGAAATAAAGTGCAATCAATGGGACTGCTAGTGCGGCCATTGAAAGTGGGTCTGCGGTCGGCGAAAAAGCGGCGACGAAGAATGTGATTCCAAAAATAGCAAAACGCCATGGTTTCAAAATTCCGCGACCACTTAGAACGCCTATCAGATTTAATGAGACCAGAAATACCGGCAGCTCAAAAGCGATACCGAAAATCAATATCAGACGCAATACGAAATCTAAGTAATCATCAAAACGAACTAAGTTATCAAGGGCCGCAGGAGTGAAGCCGAAAAGTACTTTGATAGCCAGCGGCAAAATCAAATAAGCCAAAGTTGCTCCGGCTGCAAAGAAGGGCGTCGCCGCCAAGATAAAGAGAACGGAATTTCGCTTCTCTTTCCAGGTAAGAGCAGGTGCGATGAATGCCCAAAGTTGATAGAGCCAAAATGGTGCCGAAAGAATGACTCCAGTTAGAAATGCAACTTTAAGTTGAAGATTAAGTGGGCCGAGGACCCCAGCGATATACAAAGCGCCACAATCTTGCGCGCCCGCAGCCTGAGCACCACGTAAGTCACAGACCGGTGCGGCGAGAGTGGTAATTATTTCCCCGTAAAAAATCCACCCGATTACGGCGAAAAGAACGATAAAGAGCGCAGCTTTTATAACTCGACCGCGAAACTCGCGTAAATGATCGAGTAGGGGCATCGTTCCCCTAGATGAGGTAGCCAATTGAAATCACCGCCTAATCATCGAGCGGCTCGCGATAAGCGCGAACTAGTTCGCGGCTTTACCTTCCTCGTCCGACTTCTTCTCGTCCTTATTCAATTCCTTAACTTCACTCTTGAAAATTCGAAGAGACCGTCCGAGGGCGCGTGCTGAATCAGGTAGCCGCTTTGCTCCGAAAAGGAGAACGACGACGAGGATGAGCAAAAGCCAATGTGATGGTTCGCGAAGAAACATTGATCCTCCTTGAAGATGTTGGCCTACGCTACCACGCGCAGATTAAACGCTTGGCTATTGGTAAAGCGCCAGAGATCTTGATGCCAACTCGCGGACACGTGTTGCCATCATCGAGGGTGAGCGAAGAACGGCCGAGCCTGCCTCCGCGAGTACCTTGCGAACGAGCCACTCTGGCTGAAATATCTCGATTTCATAACCTTCTGCAATTTGATGCAGTTGGGCTTGATTCTCTATTGCAAAGTAGGAATCTGCAGGTGCT
Source organism: Actinomycetota bacterium (assembly GCA_010032085.1). Taxonomy (GTDB): domain Bacteria; phylum Actinomycetota; class Actinomycetes; order Nanopelagicales; family Nanopelagicaceae; genus MAG-120802. The sequence goes on along the minus strand of RGYL01000004.1, from coordinate 14,894 downwards.
TGCACAACCGCACTAATCCTCTCCTCTTTATCTTGTAGATCAATTTCCTCTATGGCTTCATCTTTAATCTCAAGCTCTTCGATCTGGGCGAGATTAAAGGTTCTTATTCCCCTACTTGAATCACACCACGCCTCAATCAAAGTCCGTTTAGGTTCGGCTTTTACTCTTAGTACTGAGATCTTCCTTCGGCTCTTATCTGGTTTGAGAGGATTGAAATAAAGTATTTCCAACTTCTTTCTTCCTTCAATCGCCCTCGAAATCATCTTCATCTTCTCTCGCGAGGTATCGCCTTGATAGAAAAGTGCATCCTCAGGTATCTGTGAACTAAATAATTTTGAGACTTTTGCGCGCAATTTGCCCACAGAAGCCTTCTTATCAGGAGGCAATAAATCTTCCAGTGCTGAGAGGGCTACTCTCAAAATTAAGGCTTCGCTTTCGGTGAAACGACGAGGTACCTCAAGGTTTTGGGGTTCGCGTATTGTGATTACGCCATCTTCAACTGAAAGGTCGATCAGTTCTAACGCGGTATATCCGGGAAGGCCACACATAAAGAGAATTTCGAGATCCTTAAGGAGCTCAGGGACTGTAACTTTGAATACCGTAGCGGTTTCTTTTACCGATACACCCGGATTAGAAACTAAGAATGGAACCAAGTCAATGAGACGTAGTGCGCGCGCAGCAGCTGATTCAGCCATGGCTCGCAACTATCTTCTCTAAAGACGCAACAACCTTAGCTACTAACGAATCAGGAGAGATCACCTTCACGTCATCTCCCAACCAAAGCGACTCTCTTAGTGCGTGAGTCTCGCTGGCAAAATTGACTTTTAGCTCATCCCATTCTTCATCTATCTCCAATATCGAATAAGCGCGGTTGCGCAATCCAATTCCCGATGATTTGCGAAGCTGGATCGTTGCAGAAAACTCCCAAGGCTTTAACATCACCAAATAGTCTTTGATGTCGAAATCTGCTGGTATTTCAAATGCGCCTGCCTTCGAAATCCTTGTTACTTCGCTCTCTATTCTAGAAAGCTTAAATGCGCGGATATCGTCGCGCTCAAGATCTTCAGCTACTAAGTACCACTCCCCGCGCCAAGCGCTAACTCCTAGAGGGTTTACCTTCCGCTCGGAGCCTCGTTTCGCATCTAGTTTTCGATAATTAAAAGCGATGGTAACTCTCTGGCTAAGAGCCGAAAGTATTTCCGCAAGGCCACTTTCCGAAACGCGCTCCTCATTGATCACTAATTCCTCAGGCATCTGAGGAGTTATGGAGAGCGAATTCAATCTACGATTGAGCGACTCTGCCGCGGTAGCAAACTCATCATTTCTTAAAAGTCCGAGGCTTAATGAGATAAGACCTAATTCCTCAGGATCAAAGCTCTCCAGAATCTGAAATGCCTCAGGACGAATTCGATATCCAACTTCATCCTCAAAAAGTGGATCGTGGGAAGCAACTTCAATCTCTATGCCTAGACTTCTTAAATCATCTTTATCGCGTTCGAACATTCTTTCTTTGGTCTCTTGATTGCCGGAATACCCAGCTACACGCCGAAAAATCTCGGTTTTACTCATAAATCGCTTCGAGCCAAGTAGCGCCATAGTGAGATTGACCAATCTCTCGGTCTTGGCATTAGACATGCAGCGAATTATGACGCGCTTCGTTGTAGGGTGCTCGGTATGAAGCGAATATTCGTCATCCTTGGAACCCTGACAATCTCAATCTCACTCCTAAGTAGCTGCACTACGGATGGTGGAGCCCCCTCAGATTCACCACAGGGCGCGAACTCCGCTAGCGTTGCGGGCGTGCCAACGGTTTCCGCTAATGCCGGCGAAGAAGCAAGCATCTCTGCTCCCGAAGGTAATCCACCTACCGAGCTATACACAGAAGACGTCATTGAAGGTAGTGGCGCTGAAGCTCTACCTACCTCAACTTTGACCGTCCAATACACGTTGATGTCATGGTCAAGCGGCCAAATCATTGAAAGTTCATGGGCATCAGGTCCAGCGACCTTCCCATTGAGTGGAGTGATTCTTGGTTGGCAACAAGGAATTCCGGGAATGAAAGAGGGCGGTCGTCGACTGCTCGTGATTCCCCCAGACCTTGCTTACGGCGAGGCGGGAGCCGGTGGCGCTATAGGTCCCAACGAAACTTTGATTTTCGTTGTCGATCTAATCAAAGTCAACTAGTTTCGTTGTAAGCGCCTTTTGCAGGGCGCCTTCTCCTTCGAATTGGTTTCGTGCCTTCATTTACCTTGCGAGCGAAAAGTAAGAAACCAGTATGCGCATTCATATTGTGTGCTGGGCGAACGGCAAGTCCTTCATGATGCCAATTTCTAAGAAGCGTTTCAAAACTTTCTGGCTCAGAAAACTTGCCAGATTCCTTTATTGCTTCCGCAGTTCTGGAAAGTTGAGTTGTTGTCGCTACGTAACAACAGAGAACACCGCCTGGCTTCAGCGCTGCGCCGGCAGTCTCTAGAACATCCCAAGGAGCAAGCATGTCTAGAACTACTCGATCAAATTCACCCGAGAACTTTCCAAATTCAACTCTTCCGGATTTAAGGGTCCAATTAGAAGGTAACTCTCCAAAATAGTTCTTAACGTTCTCTTGAGCTATCGAGAAGAAATCATCGCGTTCCTCATAAGAGGTGAGCCCTCCGGACTCTCCAATCGCGCGCAGCAAACTAATAGATAGAGCTCCGCTTCCAGCCCCCGCCTCTAAGACCTTTGCCCCCGGAAAAATATCGGCAAAACCCACAATGATTGCCGAATCCTTCGGGTAAATAATGGTCGCACCGCGATTCATGGAGAGCACATAATCGTTTAGTAATGGTCTAAAGGCTTGGTAGGCGCTTCCATTATTTGTCGTTACGACGACTCCCTCATTCGCTCCGATTAGATCATCATGATTAATCCAACCCTTATGAGAGTGCCATTGGCCGCCGGATTGCAAGAAGAACGAATAAAGCTTTCCCTTTTCATCAGTGAGTTGAACGCGATCGCCGACTTTGAAGGGGCCAGATCCAATGACCTGCATCAAACCAAAACTCCTTTAAATAGTGAGGCTAGGCCATCAAGATCCAGGCCCTCTAAGCCTTGTCGGTGAACAACTTTCTCTCCGAGCGGAAGCTGCGTTAGATGTGGCAACCCAAGAACATAGGCACCCGATGCGATTGCAGCTGACATACCGGTATTTGAATCCTCGATAATTAAGGAGTTCTCAATTCTCACTTCCAGTCGTTTTGCCGCAGTTATGTATCCCTCTGGATCCGGCTTGGTCTTGCTTACATCGTCTGCTGAACAGGTGTGTTGAAAAAACTCTCTCCCGATGCTCAGTAACGCGGCATCCATGATTTTCCTAGTACTCGCTGAGACTAAAGCCATGGGAATACCTGCTTGATGTAGTTGATTAATTAACTCGTGCGCCCCAGGTGAAAACTCCAAATGATTAGACAGGCGCACCACCATTCTTTCTATGAGTTGATTAGCCAATTCCAAGGGCGCATGGCGATTGCCGGAACGCGATCTCATATATGCATCTACGCGCTCAAGAGGTCCACCGAGGCAATGGAGTGCATCTTCCTCGCTCCACTCAACCCCAATCTCTTCCATCAAACGCGTCTCTTCGGCAATCCAAATAGGTTCACTATCTATAAGTGTTCCATCCATATCCCAGAGAATTGCATCGAATGGGAAACTAATTGGCATTGAAATACTTCGCTTCAGGGTGATGAACAATTATCGCTGAGGTGGATTGTTCAGGATGAAGTTGATGCTCTTCTGAAAGTTCGACACCAATTCGCTCTGGAGCTAGCAACTTACAAAGGGCAACTTGCGCCGATAAATCTGGACACGCTGGATACCCAAATGAGTATCTTGAACCTTGATAACCCTGATCCAGAATTCCTTGTAGCCCTTTATCGTCGAGCGCTGAAATGCCTAATTCCTCTCTAATCCGAGCGTGCCAATACTCGGCTAGGGCTTCAGTTAGCTGAACAGATAATCCGTGAAGTTCCAAATATTCACGATATTCGTTGCGCGCGAAGAGTTTGGCTGTCGCCTCGCTTACCGATTGCCCCATGGTTACAACATGGAAGGCGATAACATCAATCTCGCCACTTTCCTTGGAGCGGAAGAAGTCAGAGATACATAAGCGTCGATCCCGCCGTTGACGAGGAAATGTGAATCGAGCAACTTCCTGTCGCTCTGCCAAATTGTTGTGATCCAATATAACGAGATCGTTTTCTTCACTGTAGCAAGGGAAATATCCGTAAACAACGGCAGCGTTTAACCAACCATTTGCTTGTGCCTCATTTAATAAGGTGCGCAATCTTGGTCGGCCTTCTTCTTCTGCCATCTTTTCAAACTCACCCTTTGCCCCACGTAAACCCCATTGACCCATAAATAGAGCTCGTTCATCCAGCATTTTTGCGTAGTCAGCAAGTGGAACGCCTTTAACTACCTTCGATCCCCAAAAGGGCGCAATTGGAACTTTATTATCTGTTGCTACGTCGCTCCGTTTTGTATCAATTTCGCGATTAGGATCATCGGCGACCGGTTTAGTTCTCCGTTCTTTTAGCGGTGGCAGAGTTACTGTGGAATCGCCACGTTTTTGGGCCATAAGCGCATCCATCAGCGAGAGCCCCTCGAAGGCATCACGCGCATATCTAACGGTTCCGGGGAATTGCGAGGCGAGATCGCTCTCAACGTAAGTGCGAGTAAGTGCTGCACCACCTAAGAGAACAGGCCACTTCGTTGCAAGGCCTCTTGAAGTTAGCTCTTCTAAATTTTCCTTCATAATCACAGTCGACTTAACCAATAATCCACTCATTCCAATCACATCAACTGAACTACTTTCGGCAGCATCAATTATTTGATTGATAGTTTGTTTAATTCCAATATTCACAGTTCGGTATCCATTATTCGACAAAATGATGTCGACCAGGTTCTTTCCTATATCGTGCACATCGCCCTTTACCGTCGCAAGCAGGATTGCGCCGCGGTCCTGTTGGTCGGTTTTTTCCATGTGAGGCTCTAGTTGTGCTACCGCCAGCTTCATGACTTCGGCGGACTGGAGAACGAAGGGAAGTTGCATCTCACCCTTGCCAAAGAGTTCACCAACTACCTTCATTCCTTCAAGTAGATGATCATTGATAATGTTGAGCGGTTTTATGCCGGAATGCATTGCTTCCTTCAAATCATCATCCAATCCTTGCTTTTCGCCCTCGATTATCCGTTTTGCCAACCGCTCGCGTATCGGAAGGGCCGCGAGTTCTTGGGCTCGGCTTTTCTTTGAAGAAGTAACTGCCACACCCTCAAAAAGTTCAAGAAAACGGGTTAAAGGATCGTAAGTGCATATGTCGCCATCAAATTTACGCGCGTCATAGATTAAATCCAGTGCAACTTTACGTTGCTCTTCTTCTATCCGATTCATAGGAGAAATCTTTGAAGGATGAACGATTGCCGAATCTAAACCTGCTTTAACGCATTCTGCGAGGAATACTGAGTTGAGCACGATACGGGCCGCTGGGTTCAATCCAAATGAAACATTGCTAACTCCAAGAGTTGTTTGAACTGCGGGGAATTCACTCTTCAGCGCCCGGATGGCTTCGATTGTTTCAATAGCATCACGGCGAGTTTCTTCTTGGCCCGTTGCGATGGGAAAAGTAAGGGTATCGATGATGATGTCACCGTGAGACATCCCCCAGTTATCCACTAGATCCGTTATCAGTCTGCGAGCTACTTTAACTTTCCAATCGCGTGTTCTTGCTTGTCCTTCTTCATCGATTGTCAGCGCAATTACCGCAGCTCCATGTTCTTTGACCAACGGCATTATCTTGGCAAATCGAGAGTCCGGACCGTCGCCATCTTCGTAATTCACCGAGTTGATAACACTTCTTCCACCAAGATGTTCTAACCCCGCCTTTAATACCGCAGGTTCGGTGGAATCAATCACAATTGGCAAAGTGGAAGATGTAGCGAGGCGACTGGCTAATGCAGTCATATCCGAAACTCCGTTTCGACCCACATAATCCACTGATAGATCAAGCATATGTGCGCCATCGCGAATCTGATCTTTAGCTATTTCTATACACGCTTCCCAATCCTCCTTTAATAGCGATTCTCGAAACGCTTTACTTCCATTCGCGTTAGCCCGCTCCCCAATCGCTAGATATGTCTGATCTTGTCGAAACGGAACAAACTGGTAGAGAGAAGAGGCGCCGGCTTCAATTCGCGGTGAGCTCTTAGGAAGTGATCGCCCGTCAATCCGCTTTACTAACGCAGCGAGATGTTCGGGAGTTGTTCCACAGCATCCGCCAATAAGATTTAATCCATAAGCGTCAACATAGTTCGAAAGTGCTTCTGCAAATGCATCAGGTTCAAGTGGGTAGTAAGCGCCGCCATCTTTCAAGACAGGAAGACCTGCATTTGGCATACATGAGATGCCTACCTTGCTAGTTTGGCTAAGTTGGCGCAGATGCTCAGACATCTCAGCAGGACCTGTAGCGCAATTCATCCCGATCAAATCAATCTCCAGATTTGAAAGAGCATTTAGGGCCGCACCAATCTCAGAACCGAGCAACATAGTTCCGGTTGTCTCGACCGTGACCTGCGCTATCAATACGATGTCACGATCAGCCTTCTTTATTGCGTTTCTGGCACCGTTAACAGCGGCTTTAGCCTGCAACAAATCTTGCGTGGTTTCGATTAAGAGGGCATCTGCCCCACCGTCAATCAATCCGCGGGAAGCTTCAAAGTAAGTGTCTCGCAACTCTTCATAGGTGACATGTCCCAGTGTTGGCAATTTTGTACCGGGGCCAAGGGAGCCCAAGACCCAACGCGGCCCCGAAAACTCATCGGCGGTTGTTCGCGCTACTTTTGCACCAGCAAATGCGAGTTCGTAGATGCGCTCTGGGATTCCGTATTCACCTAAGTTGGCCAGATTCGCTCCAAAGGTATTTGTTTCAATAGCGTCAACTCCGGCGGTTAAATAGCGACGATGAATGTCTGCTATCAAGTCTGGACGAGTTACATTCAAAATCTCGTTGCAACCTTCATGGCCTTGAAACTCTTCTAAAGTGGGGTTTGCCGCTTGAATCATGGTCCCCATCGCGCCGTCGGCTATGACAATTCGAGTGGCCAATGCGCGCCGCAGTGCTCCAGGCTCAACTTTCAACGCGCTCACTGGGGGGACTTTATCGTAGGGTGACCGTATGCATCTCTTCGAGAGCGCCTTTCCGTTGCGTCAACCGATTATGTTGGCGGCTTTTGAAGGATGGAATGATGCGGGCGAATCAGCAACTGGCGCAATCAATCACTTACTTGCATCATGGACCCATCACAAGCTCGCGATGATGAACCCAGAGGATTATTACGACTTTCAAGTCAATAGACCCTCAATAAAAGTTGATGAGAGAGTTGTTAGGGAAATAATTTGGCCTAACACGGTGGTATTTGAAGTATCAACACCTCACTTGAAGAACGATTTCTTAGTGGTGAAAGGTATTGAGCCATCAATGAAGTGGCGCACGTTTGCAAATGAACTTCTAGATCTCGCCGATGATTATGAAGTCTCTATGTCAATCACTCTTGGCGCCCTACTTTCTGATACGCCACACACTCGGCCAATTACCGTAACTGGAAGCGGAGCGCATCCAGATGTCGCTAATCGCTTAGGAATCGAGATTTCGAAATATGAAGGGCCAACCGGAATTATTGGCGTACTGCAAGATTCCGCGCATCAACGAGGAATCGATGCGGTTTCGCTCTGGGCCTCGGTACCTCATTATGTCTCGACACCGCCTTGCCCTAAGGCCTCGTTAGCATTAATAAATTCACTAGAAGATTTTCTTGATATATCAATTCCGCAGGGAGACCTGCCCGAACGATCGACCTCTTGGGAATCTCAGGTAGACCAAATGGCCGCAGAAGATTCCGAGGTTGGCGATTATGTGAAGCAGTTAGAGAGTTCTAAGGATGCAGCCGATATACCGGCGGCAACGGGTGAATCCATTGCTCGCGAAGTCGAGAGATTCTTGCGTCGCCACCCCGGTGTTTAAAGCGAGATTCCTAAATAGGTATCTATGGCTCGGGCCATTTCACCAGGGCTAGCATCTTCAGACCCATTCTCAGTAGCCATGCACCAGCGATCCACAGCCGCTATCGCACCCTCTGTATCCAAGTTATTCGCAAGGCAATCTGCTAACTCTTGTATGAATGGGGTGGCCAAAGCCGCGCTCTCGCGAGATAAGTTGCTACGCCATCTCGTCAACTTCTCTTGAGCCCGCAGAAGGTGTGTGGACTCCCAATTGAAATCAGATTCGTAGCTGCGATTAATCAATGCCAGACGGATTTCTTCTCCGCTCCAACCCTCATTTAGTAACTTCGAAACAAATACCAAGTTACCTCTGCTTTTGCTCATCTTCTCGCCTTGCCACTCAATCATCCCGGCATGGGAATAGATCGATGCGAAAGGTTTGCCTGTTAAGGCTTGCACCTGAACTGAAGTCATGTAGTGATGCGGAAAGCGTAGGTCACTTCCCCCGCCTTGGATTGAAATACAGGAGTTAGCACCACTTCCCAAAGTTGATAACGCAATAGCGACACATTCGATATGCCAGCCGGGACGGCCGTTACCTACTGAACTCTGCCAGAACGGCTCGCCGGGGCGATTTCGCATCCAAATCAAAGTATCTAATGGATGGCGTTTGCCTGCTCTACTTGGATCACCACCCCGTTCGGCAAAAACGTTCAGCGCATCATTTATTTCAAGAGGCAGATTCTCGATTGCCCCGGGCACTTCGCTGATGTTTAGGTAATAATCCCCATCTATCTCGTAACAGAATCCGGTTGCAATCAATTCTTCGATCTTTTTCATGACGATGGGCATTGCCTCAACCACCCCTATATAGGAGGTGGGTGGAATTACTCTTAGCGACGTCATATCGTCCCGGAAGAGATTTATCTGAGAGAGTGCTAAATCCTGCCAATCTTGATTATCGCGCTTTGCTCGCTCAAGAAGTGGATCGTCAATATCCGTGATGTTCTCAGTGAAATTGAGAGATCGTCCCGATGCCAGAACATATCGATGTACTAAATCAAAAGTTAAATAGGTAGCCGCATGGCCAAGATGCGTTGCGTCATAGGGAGTTATGCCACATACATAGGAAGAAATACTTCTCTCAGAAAGCTCTCTTAGTTCTCCGCTGTAGCTATCTTTCAATTTAAGGGGACTGTGTTTGATCCCCTCTGGCGCTGGCGGCAGATAGACCGATGCCCAATTCTTCACATTCGAAAGCCTACCTAGATGGAATGACGATTTAATACGGCGGCCAAGGTACCGCGGGCCATTCCTCGCTGGGATATGGAAAAACACCTTTTTCTAGCAGCGCTTGCGTCCGTCGTAAGAGCGCAATCAACTCTTCCTCTGAAAGAAGTGACTCCAAGTGCTTAGTCACTCCCGAAAAATCCTCTTGTAATTTCTCCAATAGCTCGCGCTCATTCTTATTAAAGGGCGAACCCGCGAATTGCCAAATCACCGTTCTGAGTTTGGGTTGCGTGTGAAAAGTGACGCCATGATCACATCCGAAAAGCGCGCCTGAGGCCTCGATAAGAATGTGGCCAAACTTTCTATCGGTGTTATTGATCAACGCGTCTAGGAGCGCCATTTTTCGAAGGCGCGAATCATCACTTTGCGCCGTGGCAATGACATCGACACTTTCATCAACGTTTATCCATTGTTGAACGGCTCCTAAACCGAATGGTCCGTCCCGTAGAACTGTGATAGGAACGAGTTCAAGTCCAATAATTCGACTAAACCGATAAGCAGCGACTTCGCGAAACGCAAGTGTTCCAATTGGGAAATCCCAGAGCGGGCGCTCACCCGCAATCGGTTTGTAGACAATTGGAATTTCATGGCCAGAAATCAACAATTTACCGAAGAGCGTTGCATTTGAGGCGTCTACCAACCGACCAAGAACTTCGATCTCGCCCATTTCAAAAGCGCTTTCGCTCAACTCAAAGTTGTCTTCGCCCCCGAAACTACTAGCCCTGTCTTCGGTACCCATTTGCTCTCGGACATAGGTGTCCACCTGGGTTTATTGGACCGCCACAGAAAACACAAGGCTGTCTTCCGGCTGCCACCACTAACTCCGTTCTCTTTGCAAAAGTTCCCATATCTTCAAGTGATATACGAACGCGAAGCATCGATAGCCCTTCGTTTTCGGCAATATCGTTCTCTGTGATTTCTTGGGCCTCAAAGAGGAATAATTTTTCCTCAGCCAACCAGGTAAGTGACATCACTCCAAGAAGAAACTCTGCCTCAATCGGCGTTTCTAAAGGGGCCAAATCTGGTTCTACTGATGAAAACGCCAGCCTTAACTCTCGTACCATCTCCCTAATTCGCTCACAAAGGGCCGCCGCCTGGGACTTTTCGAGGGCAAAACTGGCAAGAACTTTTACGCCATTTGAACTCCCTTTTACTTGCAGATAAAACTCACGTTCGCCCGGCACACCTACGGTGCCGATTAAGAAACGTTCTGGCTGATTAAAATCAAAAAGTTGGTTAGGCATTAGTACCACCGCCTAAAACTCGTCGATTTGCTAGCTTCTTTTTAGACTCGCCTTTAGACCCTATTTTTCCAGCCAATGGCACATTGGCAGAAAGCAAAGTCCCATTCGGCCAATCGATAATTGTCAAGGAAGCGGGGTCAACTACTAGTTTCTGGAATTCATCAAGTTCTAATCCAAGTGTTATCGATATCGCAAGCTTGATTGGATCACCGTGAGAGACAACGAGAACACCGCCGCGATGATGTTTCTCAGTTAACATGTTCATTCCGGACTTAATCCGTCTTGCCAACTCTGCGAAACTCTCTCCTTCTGGAAATCGTACTTGTGAGGGCGACTTCTGGATTTTCTTCCAAAGCTTTTCGCGTCTCAACGAATTCAACTTGCGACCGCTCCAAAGACCATAGTCCATCTCAATGAACTCCTTGGCCAACTTCACTTTCTTGCCAGTTGATGATGCAAAAGGCTCAATTGTTTCAAGACATCTCTCCAAGGGGCTTGAATAAATTGCACGAAACTCAAAAGCTTTAAGTGCTCTGGCTAATTCACGACTCTGAGCGCTACCCCGTTTTGAGAGCGAGATTCCTTTTGTCCGTCCCGCAAGAATGCCGGCAACATTTGCAGAAGATTCGGCATGTCTAAGGAGATAAATCAGCGCCATTTGCAAAGAGTAGCGAGTTATTTCCAACTCCTATTAGTTCCGTTTCATCTTAGTTCCGGTTCATCTCTAGTATCTTGCTAATTTCTTGCTAGGGTTTTGACATGGAAATCCGCCAGGTTGGAACGTCGGGACTGCGAATTTCTCGACTTGGATTGGGCACAATGACCTGGGGTCGCGATACCGATGAGCATGAAGCGGCGGAACAACTCCGCCTCTTCCTTGATGCCGGTGGCAATTTCATAGATACCGCAGCTGTTTATGGCGATGGAGATAGTGAGCGGGTCTTAGGTGGATTGTTGGGGGTTATGGCGGCGCGCGATGATCTCGTGTTAGCTACAAAGGCAGGAATCTCATTTAAGACTGGGCAGCGAGTGGTGGATAACTCGCGCAGCTCCCTCCTCAGCGATCTTGATAAGTCGCTGGCAAGGCTGGGCGTAGAACATGTTGATCTTTGGCAGATTCATACCTGGGATCCCGGCGTTGCACTTGAAGAAACTCTCTCCGCTATTGACCAGGCCGTCTCTTCGGGGCGGACTCGCTATGTTGGAATTTCTAATTTCTCTGGTTGGCAGACCGCACGCTCTGCCACTTTGCAAAATCCATTATTTGGCAGATCCCCCATCTCCACTACCCAAAATGAATATTCATTATTGAATCGAAAAGTCGAACGTGAAGTTATGCCGGCCGCGGTTGAACTCGGGATTGGATTTCTTGCCTGGTCGCCATTAGGCCGCGGAGTTTTGACTGGGAAGTATCGGGCCGGATTACCATCAGATTCACGAGGAGCAAGTCCGCACTTTGCAAACTTCATTGAACCTTATCTTGATGATCGCTCTTCGCGAATTGTTGAAGCAGTCTTCGTTGCTGCGGATGGTCTCGGACTATCTCCACTAGAAGTCTCTCTCGCGTGGGTTCGAGATGCCCCTGGTGTGACCTCTTCGATTGTAGGTGCGCGTACCGCCGCTCAACTTCGCGGGATTCTTACAGCCGAAGATGTGACGTTACCAGCGCCCGTTCGTGAAGCTCTTGACGATATCTCTAGAAATTAAGCGTGAGCTAAGAAGTGATGTAGCGAGCGAGCGCCAAACTTAAGCGAATCAATCGGTACTCTCTCGTCTACTCCATGGAATAGAGCGAGAAAATCCAATTCTGGCGGCAACTTAAGTGGACTAAAACCATATCCCTTAATTCCTAATTTCGCGAGCGCCTTATTATCGGTTCCACCGCTCATTAAATATGGAACTGGAATGCCTTCGGGATCTTCGGCTTTAATTGCATCAATCATTTTTTCAACAAGAGGGCCTTCAAAATCAACTTCTAATGGAATATCAGATACGAGTGATTCAACCGTTACGTGCTCTCCCGCTAATTCTTTAACTGTTTCCAAGAGCTCTTTCTCAAATCCGGGGATAGTTCTACCGTCGACGACCGCGCTGGCAGTTTGTGGAATGACATTCGCTTTGTAGCCAGCCTCCAACATAGTTGGGTTAGCGGTGTTCGTCAGGGTTGCCCCGAGCATTCGAGAAATCGAACCGAGCTCCTTGAGAATTGGGGTGAGGTCGGAGGCGTCATATTTATGGCCAGTTAACTCGGCAACTGCTCGAAGTAGCGCCTCATTGGTCTTGGTCATTCGCTGTGGCCATTTATAGTTACCGATTCTGGATACGGCATCAGCAAGGCGAGTGACTGCGTTCTCCTTGTTAATCATCGAGCCATGCCCGGCTAAACCTTGTGCAGTTAATTTCATCCACTCAATACCCTTTTCAGCAGTTTCTATCGCATAGATGCGTTTTCCAGTGCTAAGAGTTAATGAGAATCCACCAACTTCGGATACCGCTTCACTACAACCCGCAAAAATTTCGGGATGCTTCTGCGCCATCCAGCGTGAGCCGTAAATCCCGCCAGCTTCTTCATCGCCAAAGAAAACTACAACCATGGTGCGCTCTGGCTGATATCCGTGTCTTGCCCAAAGTCGAAAGACGCCAAGAATCATGGCGTCCATATTTTTCATATCAACAGCGCCGCGTCCCCAGATACAACCATCCTTGATTAAGCCAGAAAATGGATCAACGCTCCAATCCGCAGCATTAGCTGGAACTACATCTAGATGGCCGTGTACAACTAGGCCAGGAAGTGATTTATCACTTCCCTCGATTCGTGCGACTACCGAAACTCGTTTTGGCGCACTTTCATAAATCTTTGATGTGATTCCAACTTCGGCCAGTTTTTTGGAAACATAATTTGCGACTGCCTCTTCATCTCCCTTTCCTTCGCCAAAATTGACACTGGGAATTTGAATTAGTTCAGAGCAGAGAGTTACTACATCGGCTTCTAGTTCTTCTCGCAAAGCAGGGGTAAGTTCCAAGGGACTATGTTTCATGGGCTAAAGTATGCCCGCTCGAGTCCGGGTGGCGGAATTGGCAGACGCGCTAGCTTGAGGTGCTAGTTCTCGAAAGAGATTAGGGGTTCAAGTCCCCTTTCGGACACAAATATGGGGGCTGGTGGTTATGCTCCGACCGTGACTTCGCCACTACAACGAGCGCTCTCTCTTATCGCCGATGTACCTGATTATCCAAAGCCAGGAATTTTGTTTAAAGACATCACGCCACTCTTGGCCGACGGCGAAGGTTTCAGCGTTGTAATCGATGAATTAGCCGGCAAAATCAAATCTTTAAAGGTGGGTGTAGATGCCATCGTTGGCATCGAGAGCAGGGGTTTCATTCTTGGTGGCGCACTTGCCAAGGCGCTCGGCCTTGGATTTGTGACGGTGCGCAAACCCGGCAAATTGCCACGCGATGTTCATCGTAAGGATTACCAACTTGAATATGGTTTTGATGCTCTTGAAATGCATAAGGATCTTTTAGATCCCAAGCACAATGTTGTAATTGTCGATGATGTACTCGCTACCGGAGGCACAGCTCTTGCCTGCCATGAGTTGGTCGAATACACAAAAGCTAGGACCATCGCCCATGTTTTTCTTTTAGAAATTTCATTTCTTCAGGGTAGGAATCTCATAAACAAAACGCATCCCGATGTCGAGATAATCTCGCTTCTGCAAACCTAGAAATATGGCTGAACTCATCTATTACTGCGGCACCATGGACAGTGGAAAGTCCACTCTTGCTCTGCAAACTGCACACAATCACCAAAGTCGCGGTCGTGCGGGATTGCTATTCACAAATAAGGATCGAGCCGGAGCGGGAAAGATTTCTTCGCGCCTTGGTCTAACCTCCGAGGCCCTTGAGGTTCGTGAAGACCTTGATTTGCATCGTTTCGTAGTAGACCAACTCTCGCGCGGAGTAAGAATTGATTACGTGATATGCGATGAAGCCCAGTTCTATGCTCCAGAACAAATCGAACAGTTAGCGCGAATAGCCGATGGGCTTGGCATTGATGTCTTTGCTTTTGGAATTCTCACGGATTTTCGAACTAGGTTGTTTCCGGGATCAGCTCGATTGGTCGAGTTAGCCGATCGCGTACAAACCCTGCAAGTTGAAGCTTTATGTTGGTGTGGCGAGCGCGCAACTCATAACGCTCGAACAGTTGATGGCGTTATGGTTACCGAGGGCGCACAAGTCGTAGTTGGTGATACTGCCGGAAAAGATAATGTGGCTTATGAAGTGCTCTGCCGTCGCCACCACATGCGTAAAGTGACGGCGCGCAATTCCGG
>RGYL01000300.1 GCA_010032085.1 Actinomycetota bacterium | reverse complement strand
TTGAAGTCGCTCTCTGACATGCTTAAAGGTAAGCAGGGTCGCTTCCGCCAGAACCTCCTTGGAAAGCGCGTTGATTACTCAGGTCGTTCGGTAATCGTCGTTGGTCCACAGCTCAAGCTTCACCAGTGCGGACTTCCAAAGCAGATGGCGCTCGAATTGTTCAAGCCATTTGTAATGAAGCGCTTGGTTGATTTGAATCATGCCCAGAACATCAAGAGCGCAAAGCGTATGGTTGAGCGTTCTCGTGCAGTTGTTTGGGATGTTCTTGAAGAGGTCATCGCTGAGCATCCAGTTCTATTGAACCGTGCTCCAACCTTGCACCGTCTTGGTATCCAAGCCTTCGAACCACAACTAATTGAAGGTAAAGCAATTCAGATTCACCCACTCGTATGTACTGCCTTTAACGCAGACTTCGACGGTGACCAGATGGCGGTTCACGTACCGCTCTCTGCTGAAGCGCAAGCTGAAGCGCGTATCTTGATGTTGTCTTCAAATAACATCTTGTCTCCTGCTTCGGGTCGACCACTTACCGCTCCTACCCAGGACATGGTGCTTGGTCTTTATTACTTGACTTCAAATCGCGATAACCAACTTGGCGAGGGAAGAAGCTTTACCTCGATCGCTGAAGGTTTGATGGCTTATGAATCAAAGAACCTTGCGGTCCAAGCAAAGATCAAGATTCGCGTAAATGTAAATGGCGAGTTCGTAACTAAGGAGACAACTCTTGGAAGAGCAATCTTCAATGAGATTCTTCCCGAAGGATTCCCATATGTTGATCATGAAGTTACAAAGAAGGCGCTCGGTGCAATCGTCGATAATCTCGCTGAAGGTTATCCAAAGGTTGTCGTTGCGCGAGTTCTTGATGATCTTAAGGAACTTGGTTTCCGCTGGGCTACTCGCGCTGGTGCAACTATCGGAATCGTCGATGTTGTTACACCTGCTCGCAAGAATGAGATCTTGGCTGGCTATGAAGATAAGGCCGATAAGGTCCAATCCCAGTATGACCTTGGTTTGATTACTGATGACGAGCGTCGCCAGGAATTAATCGAGATCTGGACCCAAGCCACAAACGATGTCGCTAAAGAGATGGAAGATAACTTCCCACGGAC
>RGYL01000299.1 GCA_010032085.1 Actinomycetota bacterium | reverse complement strand
ACTGCCTGGCATTGCTTTTTGGACACGATTGGTTGTGGTCTTGAGGCGCTCGAATATGAAGCATGTCGAAAACTCTTAGGTCCAATAACACCTGGAACGAAAGTTATAAATGGCGCTCGTGTGCCCGGAACAAATTTTGAACTTGATCCGGTTCAGGGTGCATTTAATATCGGTGCTGCAATTCGATGGCTTGATTTCAACGATACTTGGCTAGCTGCTGAATGGGGCCATCCTTCCGATAATTTGGGCGGAATTCTCGCTGTTGCCGATTGGCTTTCTCGAAGTGCGGTAGCAAATGGTGGTAAACCACTTTTGATGAGCGATGTTTTTGAAGCGATGATTATGGCCCATGAAATTCAAGGTTGTATCGCACTTGAAAATTCCTTTAACAAAGTTGGCTTAGATCATGTAATTCTTGTGAAAGTTGCTTCCACGGCAGTCGTCGGCAAAATGCTTGGATTAACCCGAGATCAACTTTTAAACGCAATCTCCTTAGCGTGGGTTGATGGCCAATCGCTGCGCACTTATCGACACTTTCCTAATGCCGGATCGCGAAAATCTTGGGCGGCTGGTGATGCAACCTCAAGAGCAGTTCGCCTTGCCTTAATTGCAAAGACTGGGGAGATGGGTTATCCCTCGGCCCTCTCTGCTAAAACTTGGGGTTTCTATGATGTTTCATTTAATGGAAACAAATTTAAGTTCCAACGTCCCTACGGAACTTATGTTATGGAAAACGTTCTATTTAAGATCTCGTTCCCCGCAGAATTTCATGCCCAGACTGCTGTAGAGGCAGCAATGAAAATACATAGCGAGATGGTGAAGGCTGGTAAAACTTCAGATGAGATTGAGCGAATCGAGATTCGTACCCATGAAGCGTGTATAAGAATTATTGATAAGAAAGGTCCACTTCGAAACCCAGCCGACCGAGATCACACTATTCAATACATGGTTGCGATCCCTTTGATTTTTGGGCGCTTGACTGCTCGAGATTACGAGGATGACATCGCTGCTGATTCGCGAATTGATGCCCTTCGAGAGCGGATTGTCTGTGTTGAAGACTCACAATTCACCAAGGATTACCATGATCCGCAGAAGCGCTCAATCGCCAA
>RGYL01000298.1 GCA_010032085.1 Actinomycetota bacterium | reverse complement strand
CAACTCCGTGACTCTGGTTCGAAGGCTGTATTTGCTGCCGGTGACGGTGTGCTTGATGCGCAGTTCGTTAAGTTGGCACGTAAGGCAGCAGAGGGAGCAATCTTGACCGCTCCAGCTGTTCCTCTAGAGGCAGCTGACAAGAAACTCGCAGCAGAGTTCACCAAGACAATGGGCGTCGCTCCTGGTGTTTACACCACAGAGTCATATGACGCTGCTAACTTCTTCATTGCTGCTATCAAGAAGGGCAATAAGGATCGCGCTTCAATCCTCAACTACATCAAGAAGAACTCACATAAGGGACTTTCGAAGACCCTTAAGTTCGATGAGCAGGGCGAGGTTGCTGGCGTAGACGTTAATGGATTCGTTATCAAGGGCGGCAAGATCGTCCTTACAGGCGCAATCAAGTAACGCTAGTTAGCACCACTTAGTAAAAGGTAGTAATTGGGTGTCACAGAAGTGAACTTCGGTTTACTTCTGTGACGCTCCTAATTTAAAGTTTTAAATCAAACTGAATTTAAAGAAAGTTCGGTGTAGCTAACTTGGATTTCTCGCTCCTCTTCTCTGAATTTCCATCGTTGACCTTTGACGGTCTCGCACTTGGCGCGATCTACGCGCTTATCTCACTCGGCTACACACTTGTATACGGAGTTCTTCGCTTAATCAATTTTGCCCATTCGGAAGTATTTATGATTGGAACGTTTGCGGCGCTCATCGCCTCATCTGACATTATGGGAGTCGCTGTTGAGGATGACCCTATTTCGGGCGGAAGATTGATTCTTACAATACTTGTTTGTCTATTTGTAGCCATGCTTACTTCGGGAATTGTTGCAGTGCTTGTAGAGCTAGTTGCCTACCGAAGATTACGCAATCGAGGAGCTTCAAAGCTGGCAACACTTATATCTGCAATCGGCGTGTCCATTACTTTAGTTGAGGCATTCCGCATTATTACAGATTCGTTGCCAAGAGAGTTCCCGCGCTTCTTTGAGAAATCCTTTATTGCTGAGATTTTCGGGGCACAGATCAGAAATGACAAATTGCTGGTAATTATTGCCGCAGGTGTAATGATGTTTGTGCTGGATAGATTCATCTCAAAGACCAGAATTGGAAAAG
>RGYL01000297.1 GCA_010032085.1 Actinomycetota bacterium | reverse complement strand
GACCAGGAAAAAAAATTAGATAAATTATTAGGCCTTGAATAAATCTTAAATGGTTGTCTCCCTCTCAATTGCTTTTTTTGCAGGTTTTATAAGCTTTATATCTCCTTGCGTACTTCCTTTAATCCCTGGCTATGTATCTTTTATTTGTGGAACCACTCTTAATGAATTAGATAATAAATCTAAAAATTTCATTTTAAAAAAATCTATATTTTTTTCACTAGGATTTTCATTAGTATTTATTTCTCTTGGGGCAACTGCAACTTTTATAGGAAGTTTTCTATTACAAAATTCAAAAATTTTATCTATTGGATCTGGAATAATAATTATTTTTTTTGGTATTTACTTATTAGAAATTATTAAAATCAATTTTCTAAATAAAAATTTTGGAAATTTTAATATTAAATATTCAAATAATTTATTATTTCCATTTATTGTAGGAGTTGGTTTTGGGTTTGGCTGGACGCCTTGTATTGGACCAATTCTAGGATCCATACTAGCTTTTGCATCGATGGAAGACTCAATTTACAAAGGAATTTTACTATTAAGTCTTTATTCGCTAGGTCTTGCAATTCCCTTTGTGCTTTCAAGTCTATTAATCAAAAGGTTCCTAATCTTCTCAAAAAGTGCAAAAAAATATTTGATTAATATAAAAAAGATCTCAGGGATTATTTTAATTATAACTGGAATTTTAATTGTCACTGGAAAACTGCAAATTTTAGGATTTTACTTAATTGAATATTTTCCAATTCTTCAAAAACTAGGCTAAAATTAATTTAGCATCTGGATCACTCTAATAGGTTTTCCTTCTTTAAATGCTAGTAAATTTTCAGCCATTTGAGTGTAAAAAACTTCATAATTTTCTTTAGTAACGTACCCTAGGTGAGGTAATAACAATGCGTTAGGTAAAAATCTTAGTTTATGATTTTCAGGTAATGGCTCAATATCATAAACATCCAAACCTGCGCCCATTATTATATTTTTTTCAAGCGCCTCAACAAGATCAAATTCATTTACAATTGGACCTCTTGAAGTATTGATTAAAAAAGCTGAATCTTTCATTAATTTAAAATCTTTTTTAGTAATTAAATTTTTTGTTCTCTCACTTAATAC
>RGYL01000296.1 GCA_010032085.1 Actinomycetota bacterium | reverse complement strand
TGGCCCCGCCTCAATTGATGTGGGAAATGCTGGAACGGTAATGAGATTTATGCTTCCCGTCGCAGCCCTTGCAAAAGGGTTAATCAACTTTGATGGCGATCCGCGCTCCCATGAACGCCCACTTGGTCCACTCATAAGGGCGCTCGAAGATTTGGGCGTTCTGATCGATCATAAAAATCGCTACGCACTACCGCTCTTACTTAATGGCTCAGGATTCGTGCATGGTGGCGAAATTAGCGTTGATGCAAGTAAATCGAGTCAATTCTTATCGGCGCTATTGCTTACTGGACCTGGAATGCGAGATGGAATTACGCTGAAAAACTCTGGGGGTTCGCTTCCCTCACAGCCACATATCGATATGACAATTGCGATGCTCCGTGATTTTGGTGGCGCTGTTGAAGTAACTGAAAATCAAGGAACTGAAGTTTGGCGCGTTAGACCTGGGCGATTGTTGGGCCGGGAATTAGTCATCGAACCAGATCTATCTAACGCTGCTCCCTTTATGGCAGCGCCGATGATTTGTGGCGGTTCGGTAACAATTCGAGATTGGCCCAAGGCAACCACACAACCAGGCGATAGATTGCGCGAAATATTTTCTAAAATGGGAGCAAAGATTGAATTTGTGGACTCTAGTGATGTGCGCGGATTAAAGGTTTCTGGAACTGGCGAAATTCGTGGTATCGAAATTGATTTACATGATGAAGGTGAATTGACTCCCTCAATCGCGGCTCTCGCAGCTCTGGCTAATTCGCCTTCTTATTTGAAGGGAATCGGTCATCTACGCCTACATGAAACCGATCGATTAGCAGCGCTTGCTCGGGAAATAAATGCACTCGGTGGTCGAGTTAGTGAAGAGGAGGATGCGCTGCGCATTGTGCCCGCAAAGTTAAAATTAAACCCGAGTGAAAATCTCTTTCATACTTATGAGGACCATCGCATGGCAACTGCAGGAGCGATTATTGGATTAGCTCTTCCCGGTTTGGTTATTGAGAATATTGAAACAACTAGAAAAACCCTCCCAGATTTTCCCGGGCTATGGAGCTCCATACTTAAATGACGAGACGAAGCCGTCGCTATGACGAGAGCGATGCTCGCGTAAGAGCGCCACGT
>RGYL01000295.1 GCA_010032085.1 Actinomycetota bacterium | reverse complement strand
TGAGAACAGTAGAAAGAGAATAAGGAACAAAAAGGAAAAAGAAATGACAACGGAAAAACTTGTAGATGGCCAATCGGTCATCCTGATGAAGCTAATTTTTACTTCTGCGGAAGAAATCCCATGGAAGAAAGAGTTTATTGCAAATTACACGTTCTTCATGCTTACCAACCTAAAGGGTGGAAAAATGAAGAAGAGGATAAGAATACAAAAGGAACAGAGGAGCTTCCAGAGTTTTTTGAAAAGAAAATTAAGTCTGCTTAATTAGTATAAATAATCTTAGATTTTAGTTTCATTTCTTCGCCTAAAGATCTTAATCTTTTTTGAACTTGGTTAGAAATTACTTGTATATCTTTTTTAGAAACTTTTAGGATTAGATCTTTATTGCTATTTTTATAAATTTTTATCTTATCAAAAAATATATTAGATATAACTCCAATCGAAGATGCTAATCGTAAAGCCGCTCCAATCTGTTTGCAAACTGCAATCTCTTCATTGCTTAGTAATTTTACAAATTCAACATTTGGATAATATTTAGTGGAACAATGTCTCCAAAAAGAAACTAGTCCGAGTTTAATTCTATCGCTATGAGATAATTTCAAAAAAGGCGCATTAATAACTTCCTGAAAAACTAATTCAGCTCTCTGGTAAACTCCTAGACCCCAATCAAAATTACTTAATGAACATGCAGGTAGCAAAAGTCTAGAAGGAAAATATTTTTCATTAGTTGAAAAAAGATTTCTAATAAAATTGTATAGTTTTAGATAATTAGCAGCATAGTCTGCTTTTTTATGAGATAAAAAATGAACCGATCTACTTAAGGAATTATTCTGCAAAACTTTTAAATGAGACTTGCTTATTAAAGAACCTTCCCTAACTCCTGATTGCGAAAGAAAAACATTAATTGGATCACAAATTCTAATAAGGTTTGATAATATGAAACCTCCTATTGGAATATAATTAGTTCTTGATTTAGTGGCAGAAAGTAATTTCTCTGATTTAATTGCTTTTACTGTATTCAATCTATTTACAAATTTTAAAGTGTCTAAACTTGACAGTTTATATTGATGTAAAATAGCTAAAGGGTAATTTGTCTTAATCATATGTGCATTC
>RGYL01000294.1 GCA_010032085.1 Actinomycetota bacterium | reverse complement strand
GAGCGCCCGCACAGGTCTTTCCCTTCATCCGCGATCCGAGAGTTGCGGGATCAGGAAGGGAAGCAGCAAGAAGATCACGTGGTGCAACCGAAACTCCTTGGACTTCAACATTCTCTTTTCGATCCATCCCAAGCATATTGATAGTTTTGAGGATCTGAATAAATTCAGCTCCAAGTCCATACTTGAAGTTAACTTTCTTCGCATCAATCTTTTGGGGGATTAGCACGACCTCTTCGTGCTCAACATTCACGCACTCAACTGGACCAATTCCCTCCGGAAAATCGAAGACTTCAATCTCGCTAAAGGGTGGTGTTGTGAACCAGCCGCGACCATCTTCCCAAACAATTGGTGGATTTAGACACTCTTCAATCGTCGTCCATATCGAGAAGGAAGGTGCAAAGTTTGCGCCTTCAACTCGCAAGTTCGAACCATCAAGAATAGTGATTGAATCAATCCGGCTAAACAATTCATCACTTGCATATTTTGCAAAGATATCGCTCATACCCGGCTCTACACCCATTCCAACAAGTGCGTAAATCTTTCGCTCTTCCCAATTCCAATCGCGGGCAAATTGTTCATCGCCCAACTTCACACCGGTTTCAGTATGCGGATAATGAGGATGTGGGCGCGAGAGCGACATTGCCATATCGATGTAATTTGTATTCTCTATTTCACAGGCAAGAAAAATTGGCATTACGAAACGTGGATCTACGGCATTAATAACTACATCAGGATCAGCTTTTCGGATTAACTCCCGAAGGTCCTCTAGTTCAGCTGCATTTACTTGGGCAGCCGAAAAACGGGGGTCTTTAACCCTTGAAACAGCCTCTTGTGCCCGTGCCAGGGTGCGATCAGCTATGACCAGCGAAGATATAAATGACCTTCGTGATGCGATATTTAATATCGCTCTGCCGACGCCACCAGCACCAATAACCAGCGCTTTCATGGTGAAAATCAACTCCAAACGAGATTTGAATGGAGTTTAACGCATGTAATTTTTTAAAGCAATTTCGTAATTAATTACGCTCAATTATCATTATCCAATTCACATTTTGTCCTTGTAGCTCAGTGGATAGAGCAACCGCCTCCTAAGCGGTAGGTCGCCGGTTC
>RGYL01000293.1 GCA_010032085.1 Actinomycetota bacterium | reverse complement strand
TAGCCGGAAGTGTCCTATCAGTATCGCCAAAGATAATGGTTACCGGAATTTCTTCTGGAATAGTTCCATCAAAACGTTTCATCAACATTCCGTCCCATGCTGGGTAGTAACCATCTGCCTTACCGAGCGCCTTGACGGCATCTAGACATAATTCGTAACTGAATTCGTGCCACCTAGGACTTACATCCCAGAATCCAATTCTCCGGGCGGCTTCGAAGTGAAGAGCAGATGGCGCTAATTTCATAGTTGTTCGAGCAAGAAATCTCGCTAGCGCAGTTGCGGGGTAGCGGACGTTGTAAGGATTTAGCCAGAGCCCAGCAGGAGCCAGACCTGTAACGCTCTTAATCCGCGCCGGAGAAGTACTCGCCATCTCAAGTGATACCCAGCCACCAAGGGAGTTACCAACTAGATGAAAGCTCTCAATTCCAAGTTCGCTCATTTCATTTAATACAACTAAAGCAAGACTATGTGGATCCATTGCTGAGCCCTCAATAAAGGGGGTCTCACCATGTCCGGGCATATCGACGGTAATTACTTGAAACATTGATTCAAGGAGCGGCCGGATTGGTTTCCATGCGGTACTGGCCGATCCCATTCCATGAACGAGAAGCAGTGGCTCGCCATTGCCAGTAATTGAACTATTCAACCGTTGCATCAATCACCAACAATCGCTGCAGTTCCACCAGTTGCTGCAACTAATTCCGGAAAGTTGGTAGGAAAAACTGTATGTGGATGTCCGGCAGCAGCCCAGACTTCTGGGTAATCATTTAGAGCTTGATCAATCAGAATTTTCTCTGGTGCATTTACCCAACCAACTGGTGCAACGCCACCAACTGAATAACCCGAAATCTCTTTGACAAAATCAGCATCAGCGCGACTTAACTTTTCGACACCCAAATCTTGCGCCACCTTTTCCGTATCAACTCGATGACGTCCTGATGTAACAACCAGCAACGCTCCACCATTTGGGAGCTTGAAAACGATTGAGGATGCTATCTGTCCTACTTCAATACCAAGTGCGTTGGCAGCATCTAGCGCCGTCCGAGCGCTATCACTTAATAGTTTTACTTCCCCCTTCATGCCCTTGCTCTTGATACTTTCGAGGGCGCGT
>RGYL01000292.1 GCA_010032085.1 Actinomycetota bacterium | reverse complement strand
AGAAAATCATTTTTCCATTCTTATCTAAGAAAAGATCGGGGTCATTGCCAAAATTTCGTTTTACTGATTGTGGAAAATCTAAACGCTTTTCCGTTGTAAAAGTGATTCCGTCTGAACTTGTCGAATACCAAACTCCCTGACCCTTGCTATCAATTGTCCATTTTCCTTGAGCATCTTTAGGTGCTCGCGCACCATTGTCATAATAGAAAAGAGTAACTGAACCATCATCATGTCCGACCACTGCAGGATGTTCTGCGCTACGCGTTAGAGACGAACCAGGTCCGACTCGAATACCACTTTCAGGTACCCACGTAGTTCCATCGTTTGATTTTGCTGAGAAGACAGTATGAGGATCGGGACCAGTTCCCGCTTTAACTGCATCTGAAAAATACGCTCGATAAGATCCATCTTTCAACTTAACCAGCGCCAACCCTGTTATTCCGTTTGGAGCACCCGGATAATCTGAAGCTTTGATACACAACGACTTCTCGATTGTGAAGTTCAGCCCATCCGAAGAAATAGAGCAACTAATGCCATCTCCTACCATGTTGTACATTCGGTAACGGCCATCGCTTAGTTTCATAATTCGAGGCATTCCCTGACCTTTGTCGCCACCAAAAGCATTTCCGACTTGTGTGAATTTCTTACCATCTGCGGAATCTGCAATGACGATACCTTTATTTTGCGCGAACACATATGCCCTGATGGTGCCGTTAGATAAAACTAATCCTGTTGCATCGGCCACAGGGAGACCTGGAGATACTCCAAAAAGACTTGGATAGAGAATTTTTTCCTCAATTTGTGTGACTTCGTAAGGTCCCTTAGGAAACACGTCCGCGGGATCGGCGTTAACGGGAAGAGGAAAAACTCCCAAAATCAGCGTTACGAAGACTGCAACGCATTTAACCGAAACTGAGCGAGTCATTGATACAAACCACATCTTTCTTACTTCTTTTTGTAACCCTTAGGACACTTTGGATTTACACCGCTAACTTTCTTGGTTGTCTTGCCCTTGATACAAGTAATCGTGATCTTCTTTGCTACTGGTGCGATAACTGTTGGGGTAGGCGTTGGGGTTGGAGTGGATGTCGGCGTCGCAACAGGAGTTGGGG
>RGYL01000291.1 GCA_010032085.1 Actinomycetota bacterium | reverse complement strand
TGGCGTCGCCGATGAAGTTGGAGTGGGTGATGGTGATGAAGTTGGCGTCGCCGATGAAGTTGGAGTGGGTGATGGTGATGAAGTTGGCGTCGCCGATGAAGTTGGAGTGGGTGATGGCGAAGTAGTTGACGTGGGTGATGAAGTTGGAGTTGGCGTTGGTGAAGGTGTAGGAGTTAGAACGTTGTAGAAAAGAGTTTTATCGATCTTTGGCCCTGAGTCTGGATTAGCTATGAGAGTGACTAATCCGATCTGCGTTGGAGTTATCGTGAAGAAATACGTGTCCGTATCTCTATCTCGCCTTACAGACTTTCGCTCATCTAATCCGCCACCGAAAATCTTTACATGAAAGCTCCCGTTTGTATCCCGCGGAAATGTAATAGAGAAGACGCTTGATTCAACATTCACGATTCCCTGCGAGGGACCAACAAAAATTGGATCGTTGGCACTTACTTGTGAACTGTTAAGGGAAAGAAAAACAGTGAAGCCAATTGCGACTGAAAGAATTCTCTGGAACAACTTCACTTGATATTCCTCCCCTGGTATTAGTCGGAGGAGTCTGACAATGAAAAAGACTCTTTTACTCTCTTTTCTAGCAAGAATTCCTCGCACTAATTGCTTAGGTTCTTGACTTCATAATGACCGGACAATGACCAAAAAGAGCCGTTAAATGTTAGACGGGCGGTCTACTCTTCATTTAAGCAGAAGTGGAGAAACATGTCTTATAAAGAGTTAGCAAATATAGCTAACCTGATTAATCAATCCCAGCCCGATATAGATGGGTTATTGCAGATGTTCTGCTTGAAACGAGTGGCTGAAAATAAGTTCCTGGCTACGTTCTTTCTACAGGTAGAGCGAGATGGTCGACTTCATCTAAAGAGTTTGTACGGTGCAAGTGAAGAAGATTTCGAATTGTTTAAGAATCCAATATCGATTTTTGATGATCATCCGGCGTCATTGGCGGTGAGAACTGGAGAATTATCTTGGTCTAACAAGTCGATATCCAAAAACAAAATTGGCAGCCTTATAGCTTGGCCAGTAGTCGCTGATGAAAGAATCCTTGGTGTTGTGCTTGGGATCTATGAAGTGCCCTTCAGTGATAAGTCCCAAGATTTGGAGTAC
>RGYL01000030.1 GCA_010032085.1 Actinomycetota bacterium | reverse complement strand
CTCAAGTACTTCTTCCACTTCTTCAGGAGAGAGGTCGCTCTCACGAGGAGATGGTTTAGATCCACCTGGCGGCGTTGGTCCATGTATTAACCGGCCACGATCACTCAAGTACTCGGCTCTAGGCCTATTTCTATTGGCTCGAATTAGTTCGAGCCTCTCTTTTTCAAAACTCATATAAACCGACCAAGGAATTATCCATTTTTGATTTCGAAACTCCAAAGATCTAACTCATCTAAATCAACTGGCTTAAATCCCTTTGCCTCCAAAGCGGATGCAATCTGCGCTCGATGCTCAGTAGCGTGATGTACTGCCTGAGAGAGAATTGTTGAAATCCATCTGCTGACTTTTTCACCTTTAGAATTTACAAATTCGACCTTAGAGTCTTCAAGATTTGCGCAAGCAATCAAAGCTCTATCAATTTCAGCGACTTGACTCTTTAACAAAACAAGATCAGTTTTAACCTTAAGTTCCTGAATCTCTTTTCCTGGAAGTTCACAATGTCGGCCAGTAATCCGATAAACGTAAAAGTCAGCCGCTTCAACGATGTGATGTGCTATCTCTCCGACATACCAATTCTCTTTAACTGCAAACGCTTTTAACGCATCTTCCGAAAGCCCCTCAAGATGTTCGATAGTTAATTGATTTGCCCACGCCATATGCAGAAGAAGTTTTTTAATCTCGATAGACACACTGGAAGCCTAGGTTGTGTCACCCTATCCTCGCAAATTTGAAAAGTGCGCTCGCTGTGACTCTCTTGAAAGAACTTCAGTGAAGTATCTGGCCACAAGTTACCAATCAATTCTGATGTGTCTCAAAAAGGGGTATTTCATATGAGAAGTGTTTTTCAAGCATGGAAAGTAATTCCGTCAATTTTCGCATTAGTTCTGTCAACTTTAACTTTGACTGTAATGAATCCGATTGCAGTCAGCGCACAGGTAAAGGGTTTAACCCTTGACTTCGCAGCTGCGGAACCGACAAGTTATAACCATCTAGTTGGCGGAGGTCGATGGAATTCCGGGATAGTCAATACAGATATAGCAAGATCCCTTGCAGGAGACCAATTCAAGTGCGGCGATATCGTCTCTTATCTTTCTCGGTTTGAAATGGATAACTCAAATTCGATAACTGACATTCAGCCTTTTACTATCAGTTCTGAATTCAACTTTGATCTTGACACTACCGGACAATCTGGAGCAATCCTTGGGGACGTTCTTGCAGTAACTATCGATTCAAGCGACTCTGCTCAAATTGGGAATGGCAATAGCATCGCAACGCTTACATCGGAAGTTGCAAATGGGCCACTATTCACAAAAGGTTCAGTGCTCTCAGCAGTTGTTGAAGTGAGTAACCTTGAAGCAAACGAAGTCGTAGTTGTCCGAATGGACGTAAAAATCATCTGTGATCCAAAGCTAAGTCCAACTGGGGGCCTACAAGCCATATTTAAAGATGCAAAACTGACTTTCAAAAATGGATCAACACCCGTATCCCCTGCCGAGTCCATCAATCAAGGAGTGAAGACTGTGCCCTTGAAGGAATTGAACAACTTGGCGATTCCACAACTCTCTTTAGTGAAGACTGTCACGACGGGTGCTTGCCCAGGGGTTAAGTCATTGACGGTGCTTCAAAATACCGAGGTCCGATATTGCTACGCTGTACAAAATACTGCCAATGCTGGCGGTAATCCGGCTGCACCGATATATAACATTTCTGAAATTTCAGATGACGGCGGAATCTTCGCCGAATTCAACGTTGCCCTGACGGGACTTTCGGATGAAGATGGAGATGGTCAATTAGATGATCTTGCAGCAGGTGCGACCGCAAATGGTGAAGCTGCAAAGACATACAACCCAACGGTTGACACAACACTTCTAAACACGGCGACAGTTAAAGGTTATGACTCCATCATTAATCCTCTAGAACTGAACGCAACCGACAGCGCCACTTTGATTATTGATGTACCAGATGCAGCGCCTATCAACTTGTAAACACTGGTAATCGCACATTATCTAATATCTCAGTAGTTGATGACCAAGGTGTAACTGTTGTCTGCCCAGCAACAACGTTGGCTGTGGGCCAGTCAATTACTTGTGATGGAAATGGCTCAGCCATAAAAGGCTTTTACTCAAATACAGCAACTGTCTCTGCCATTTTTGAGTCCACAACCGTAACAGCATCAGACTCTTCCTCCTACTTCGGCGCCGCACCATCGATGACACTGCTCAAAAAGACAAATGGGCTTGATATCGCAGAAATTCCTGTAGGAGATTCGATTACATGGACTTACTTAGTAACAAATACCGGAAATGTTGCGATAGACGATGTTGTCGTAACCGACAACTTAGTAAGCAACATAATATGCCCGAAAAATACTTTGGCTATTTCAGAGGCCATGACCTGTAGCGCAACGGGAGTTGCCACAAAGGGTTATTACGAGAACATTGGAACGGCGCGAGCTAATTTCCAGGGCACCGTAGTATCAGCCGAAGATGCAAGTCAGTATTATGGAATTGACGCAAAAATAACTATTCAAAAGACTACAAATGGTCAAGATGGTGGAACCATCATCTACCTAACGCCGATTGAATGGCAATACTTCGTCACAAACATAGGAAATGTGACACTCTCGAATATCGTTGTCACAGACGATAAGGGCCTGACCGTAAATTGTCCCTTTACCTCATTGGTTCAGGGTGACTCGATGACTTGCACTGCCTCAGGTCTTGCCGGAATCGGAAACTACTCCAACATCGGATCGGTCACTGCGAATTACGGAGCTTTACAGGCATCAGCAAGCGACACCAGCGCATACTTTGGCGCCAATCCAATTCTCACACTCAAGAAGTTTACAAATGGTGAAGAGGCGCCTTACATTCAAGTTGGAGCTGCTGTTAATTGGACCTATCTCGTTAAGAACACTGGAAATGTCACAGTCAGTGGGATTTCAGTTGTAGACGATCGAGGCGTAACGGTTACCTGTCCAAAGACAGTACTTCTTATTACGGAAGAGATGACATGTACTGGCTCCGGAACAGCAACGATTGGTTGGTATAGAAATCTTGGAACAGTGAATGGAACCTTTGAGCAGACAAATGTTTCCGCGCAGGACTCAAGTACCTATTTTGGCTATTCGCTCTCCATTACTTTGGACAAGAGAACTAACGGATCAGATAGCCCAACCATTACCGCAGGTAGCCCTGTTGTATGGACATACCAGGTAAAGAACAACTCAAATGTGACCGTGGATACCTTGACCGTCACTGACAATCAAGGCGTAACAGTTATTTGCCCGAAGACCACTTTGGTGCCAACTGAAGAGATTCAGTGCACTGCGAGTGGAACAGCGATAGCTGGTCCTTACAGCAATATCGGAACTGCGACTGCTTTTTACGGCTCGATGATGGTTCAGGAATCAGATACAAGCACCTATTTCGGCGCTGCCGGATCGATTGATGTTGTAAAGAGTCCTGATACTCAGACCGTGATTGCGGGAGGTATTGCAACTTTCACAATAACCATCACAAATACTGGCAACATACCGCTATCAAATATCGTCGTAACGGACCCGTTGTCACCTGATTGCAATCGTGCTTTTGCTTCGATGCAGGTAGCTGAGGTATTCACATTTACCTGTACAAAAACTCTTGTGCAATCATCTTTCACCAATGTTGTCACGGTGAACGCTTCGACAGGCACTTCGACAATATCCGATTCAGATAGCGCAGAAATTAATGTCGATATCCTCCCAGATATCTCATTAACTAAGACGGCAAACCCAAGCACAGTCCCAGCGACTGGTGGGAACGTTGATTACACGCTACGAATCAGCAATATTGGGCTAGAGACTGTTGTGGTCACTTCTCTATCTGACACGAAGTTTCCACTTTCTCCTGCATGTAGCGCATTAATTGGACTATCAATTGCTCCCGGAAACTATCGGGAGTGCGTACTAACAGGAGTCTTACCTGCTTCAACTGGGGAAAATTCCTTCACAAACACAGCGACAGCAATTGCTCAAGATCCGGAACTTAACTCCGATACCGCAACCGCAACTGCAACTGTTACGTATGGCTGGTACGGACGGACCCCCGGTTTCTGGAAGAACAATCAGCAATCCTGGCTTAGTGGCTATACACCAAATCAATTCATTCAAGATGTCTTCATAATTCCTTCTGTTTTATTACAGTCAGGCGTTTTGGATATATCTAAGCCAAACGGCAAAGATCGTCTGATTGATGGATTGAGTTACCAAGGTGGCTCCAACCTAAGTGGTGGATTCCAGATACTCATGAGAGCTGCTATTGCAGCGCTACTTAACGAGGCTTATTACGGGATTTATTACCCAGGTGCGACCTCGACAGCTGGACTCATCACCCAAGTCAATAACGCTCTAGCAACCCAGAATCGTGCCAGCTATATAACGCTTGCCAGCCTTTTGGATTACTGGAACAACGCAATTCACTCGACTCTGCCTTAATTTAGAGAGCGAGAGACGCCCGGTGCAGAAACAACTGTGCCGGGCGTTTTTTGTTCATTAATACAGAGCTAAAGAAGAGTCGCCCTGTAAGCCGGATATCTATAGCTTACGCACGGCTTGAGTTGCGCCCTCAAGGTATCTTGTAATTACTTTCTTCTCTGCTGCAGTAAACGAGCCCGCTAATTGGCTGACAGATTCCAGCATTGGTAGCAAAGCCATTAAGGCTTCCCTTTGCCCAGATTCAGTGACGACCAATACTTTCTTTCGTCCATCATCTTTATGTGCAATTCTCCGAACGTGACCTCTATCCTCTAGTCGGTCGAGAATCTGAGTGGCAGCAGCGGAAGTAACGCTGAGTTTTCCCGCAAGATCTATGACTGTTAGCTCTGCGTCCATGATGTGCCTAAGAGCTTCAACATCGTGTGGGTTCATCCTCATACCTGCCGAAAGGCGGGCCATAGCTTCCTGAGATTCATTAAGAAGTGTGTGAAGCGCCATGCACACTGATTCCATTTTGGGCACGGCAATCGGCGCTTTGGCAGATTTGATTTTACTTCCCATTTCGCTAATAATATTACTAAGTTTATTAGCGAAAGGCAACCATGCTCAACACTCTCATTGGAGCGCGACGCTCCTGGATCCTTGTAATCATCTCTATCTTCTCCTCAATTCTGATTCTAGGATCTGCAGGAAGTGAGTCCAGCACAGCAACGGGTGCAACCGATGGACTTCCCCAAGGAAAGCAGTCCACCATTGTTGTTGAGAAGCAAGAACTACTCCCGGGTGATGCTGTAAATCCAGCAATCCTTTTCTTCACCAAGAAGGATGGCTCATCCCTTAATGAGAATGAAATAGCAAACCTAAACAGCCTTACGGTCGCAATTAAAGATCAAGCTTTCGGCGGTGCTGTAGCCGCAGCCCAGATCTCTCAAGATGGTAAGGCAGCTTTGATAGTTCTTCCTTTGGCTACAACTTCTGACACTGATGCAATTGCAGAGAAAATTGATGTTGTTAGAGAAGAGATCAACAAAGCGCTAGCTCCCTCCATGGAATTTAAAGTAACTGGCGGAGCAGGTTTCCAAGCAGATATTTCAAAAGTCTTTGATGGAGCAAATGTTCGCCTCTTGGCAGCAACAGCTGGAGTAGTTGCACTCCTTTTGCTCATTACATATCGAAGCCCTGTTCTATGGCTAGTACCTTTGATTGTTGTTGGATTGGCGGATCGACTTGCAGTAACAGCAGCGCTTAAGGCATCTGAAGTTCTAGGAATTCCGGTCGATGATGCAGGATCTGGAATTTTGAGCGTTCTCGTCTTTGGTGCGGGAACTAACTACGCCCTTCTACTTGTGTCTCGTTATCGCGATGAATTACGGCTTGTGCAAAGTCGCGTTGAAGCTATGCGCCGAGCGGTATCCGAAGTAAGAGAGTCAATTGTTAGTGCGGCATCCACAGTGATTCTGGGTATTTCCGTCCTTCTCCTATCACTGTCTCCAACTACTCGTGGCCTCGGAATGTCAGGGGCAATAGGCATTGCAATAGCTTTGCTATTTGCTCTAGTAGTTCTTCCATCAGCGCTCATGATCTTTGGAAGAAAACTGTTCTGGCCATTTGTGCCAAAGGTTGGCCAGACTTTATCTGGTGAAAAAGCTGGAATCTGGGGTCGTATTGGAAACTTGATTAGCAAGCGCCCAACTAGGGTTCTAGTTTCTGGATCAGTAGCTCTGGTTATTGCCGCACTCGGACTTCTATCCGTGACTACCGGGCTTTCACAGAATGAAACATTCTTGAAAAAGCCTGAGTCAGTAGCTGCCCAGGAAGAACTTGGAAAGTACTTCCCTGTTGGAGTAACAAGCCCAGTCGAGGTGATTACCTCTAACGCATCAGTCTCCACTGTTGTAGAGAAAATCAAGAGCGCAGACTCAAGCAGTATTGTCGAGATAGGCAAGACCAACGATTCGATTACCCAAGTTGATGTTCTTCTCAAGAACTTACCTGGATCCGAAGCTTCTTACGCTGAGGTAAAAAACATTCGTGAGATCTTGTCGGATGTTCCAAGTACATATGTGGGTGGAACTATCGCCAAAGAGATAGATGCAAGTGACGCAGCGAAGCGAGATATTTTCGTTATCGCGCCCTTGATTCTCTTGCTTGTGTTCTCAGTGTTGATTCTGCTGCTGCGTTCAATAGTTGGACCAATGGTTCTCTTGTTAACAGTGGTTGCAACCTATGCCGCAAGTATGGGAATTTCATGGCAGTTGTTTGACCGTCTATTCAACTTCCCAGCTCTGGACGCGGGAGTTCCGCTTCTTTCCTTCTTATTCCTTGTGGCACTCGGCGTGGATTACAACATCTTCCTAGTAGCTCGAGCAAAGCAAGAGATTAAGACTCATGGCATTTCACAAGGTTTCATTCGCGCGCTTTCTAGCACGGGTGGCGTGATTACTAGTGCAGGTATCTTGCTTGCATCAGTTTTCGCCGTCCTCGGAGTGCTTCCAATCATTGTTCTCACACAAATCGGAGTGATCGTATTCGTGGGAGTTCTCTTGGATACCCTGCTAGTGCGAACGGTGATTGTTCCTGCACTTGGAATTCGCTTGGGTGAAAAGTTCTGGTGGCCAGGCAAAGCACCTTCTTGATGCATGTGAAGAGTGGCCCCATTATTCGAGGCCAATTAGGACTTTCTTGGCTTTAGATGAGACTGCTTTTCTCGAATCTTTCTCGAGAGCTGTTGCTACTTTGATTAAGTCTGGCTGGATCTTGGGATCAATCTTGGCTAATTTTTCAAGAAGCTTTAGTCCTTGGGCAAGAATCATCCAATCTTCAGTATCTGTCATCCACTTCAGGGTTAGGGTTTTGATGCTCTGTAGGTCAGTGGCTGAGAATTCTTTGACGAAATCAAAGTACAGAGTTATCAATCCGAGTCTTACAACATTGTGTTTGCTTTTTGAGTAAATCTTCACAAGCGATTCTTTTTGAGGATCAAAGAAATCCTTTTTGGCACGCATTAGACGTTTTGTGGCGTTCATTGCCCGCATTGCAACGATGGAATCTTCATGGAGTAGCAACTTCAAGAGTTGGGAATATAGCCTTGAATTGGACTCAACTGCTTTTACAACGTTCAGTGTGTTGCCTAGCGAGTTGGGTTTTCCTATTGCCAACTCTGAGGCGAAGTCAATTTTATTAGCACCATCTCCCACAAAAAAATTCTACAATATGGAAAACTTGAAAGAAGAGTCGCCCTGTAAGCCGGA
>RGYL01000290.1 GCA_010032085.1 Actinomycetota bacterium | reverse complement strand
ATGCACGGGTGGGCCGGCAAATCGGCGAGCTAATTGAGGTAGCTAAGACTGACCAGAAGTTTGTGGCTGATTCGACAGTGATTCTAAATATGGGAAACAACAATCGTTTGGTTGAAAGTGATATCACTTCGCTAATGGAGATTGTAAAAAATCAGCCACGAATCATTATTGTGAACACAGCTGTACCGCGCAGTTGGCGCGATGAAAACAATGCATTGATTGCTAAGGTTGCTGCAAATTATTCAAATACGACTGTTGTGGATTGGAACGCGATTTCCACAAATCATCCTGAGTACTTTGCCTCAGATGGCGTACACCTCAACCCACCCGGGGTAAACGCGTACGTCGCGGCGATACTTGAGGAACTTAAGCGCTAATCGCTACTCGTATTTGCCCTTTAGTGCGAATTTCGCACCATCGGCCTTTGTGCCATCTGAGTAAACAGATTGGATGAAGAATTGGGTTCCACCTTCATCTCCAACTCGAGCAACATCAAGTGTGAGAGTTCCGGCAGGAACCGTCGCAACCTCCTTGAAATCAACGGTGTTATAGGAGATTGAAACTAGATAACCAGTCAAACCATCAGTTGCAGCGGGAGCCTTCCAACGAAGAGTGACGCCGTTGCCATTATTTATTGCAACAAATCCTGAAGGAGCTTCGTAAGTAAGCGAACCCGCGCTCTCTTCATCGGTTTCACTAGTTTCTTCGGTTGCTTCATCACTTGGTTCATCCGATGCCGACTCCATAGGAGTTGGCTTTGGCGAAGCGCCGTCGTCATCCGAGGAATTTGATAACGCAAAAATGGCGAGAAGTACGACGCCGGCAATTACTAGAAATAGAACTCTCGATGAGCTGTTCTTATTTGGCACGCTTGCTTTTGGAGTTGGAGTTGAAACGCTGGGCGCAGGCGTTGTGCTTATCGTGGTCGTTCCACGAGTAGGAACTGGTGGAATCACGATTCGCGATGCATCGGTTGTTTTCTTGGCAACTGACTTTTTAGCTGTAGATCTCTTAGCGGCAGGTTTCTTCGTCGCAGCCTTCTTGCTAGCTGACTTCTTAGTGGCCGGCTTCTTTGCTGAAGATTTCTTGGCGGCTGGCTTATTCGCTACCGATTTCTTGGCGGCTGGCTT
>RGYL01000289.1 GCA_010032085.1 Actinomycetota bacterium | reverse complement strand
TCGCATCATGAGCCAACCAAAATCTGCTGCCATCATTGCTGGCGCAGGTCTAGGAAAAAGATTGGGCGCGAATCTTCCTAAAGCGCTAATTCAAATTGAGGGAATCTCACTTGTAGAACGCGCTTTTTCGGCGCTATCCCAAGTTGTTGATGAAATAGTAATTACCGCCCCCGAAGGTTTCGCTGAAGAATTTCGTAAAATTGTCGGAGAATCTGCAAAAGTTATAACTGGCGGAATCCTTAGAAGTGATTCGGTGAAGTTGGCCTTGCAATCTCTTTCCCCTAGCGTTGAATATGTATTAGTGCATGATGCCGCACGAGGCTTGGCTACAAGTGATCTTGCAGGGCGCATCTTGTCCGAATTACAAGGTGGCGAAGTGGCCGTGATTCCCGCACTTTCCGTAGTCGACACAATCAAAGAAGTTGATGAGAAGGGGTACGTGAGAAACACCCCAAATCGAGCTTCGCTAAGAGCGATTCAAACGCCTCAAGGTTTTGCCTCCGCAAAGACAATTCCGGGGGAAGCGCGCGCTATGAAGGTAACAAACGCTGAAGATATTTCGCTAGCGATTGCCTTGATAAATCCGGAGTCAAAAGAGTTACGTGTAGGTTTTGGAACTGATGCGCATGCATTCTCATCCGATGCCTCACGAGAATTGTGGTTAGGCGCTCTTAATTGGCCAGGTGAAGTTGGAGTTGATGGTCACTCGGATGGCGATGTGGCAGCGCATGCAATTTGTGATGCTCTCTTTTCAGC
Source organism: Actinomycetota bacterium (assembly GCA_010032085.1). Lineage (GTDB taxonomy): Bacteria > Actinomycetota > Actinomycetes > Nanopelagicales > Nanopelagicaceae > MAG-120802. The sequence goes on along the minus strand of RGYL01000289.1, from coordinate 378 downwards.
TGCGTGTATAGGCGATTTAGGATCTAATTTTGGAACTTCTGATCCAAAGTACAAAGGCGCATCAGGTACCCAATTACTTGAAGAAACTCTCCGGAGGATTCAAGGAGTTGGTTTTGAAATCAAAAATGTTTCAGTACAAATAGTCTGTAATCGACCGAAGATTGGTTCGCGCCGAATTGAAGTGATACAAGCGCTATCAAGTGCACTTGGCGGTGCATCAGTCTCAGTATCTGCAACTTCAACGGATGGGCTTGGATTTTCTGGCGAAGGTAAAGGTATCGCCGCCGTTGCAACCGCGTTAGTAACGAAGAAGAAATAGGATGCGCCGATGATTCGCCTATATGACACTGCGACTCGCGAGGTTAGCGAATTCAAACC
>RGYL01000288.1 GCA_010032085.1 Actinomycetota bacterium | reverse complement strand
TCAGGCGCTACTGCTTCAGGTAATATTACTTTGGCAGGAGCTACTACTATTAAAAATTCAGGCTCAGGAACTTTAACTTTATCAGGTACAATTGATGGAGGCCAAGCCTTAACTATTACTAACACTGGTACAGTTGCGTTAAACGGAAATGTTGGAGCTGGCACAGCTTTAACAAGCATCTCAGTTTCTGGAGCTTCTAGTATTGGTGCTAATATTACAACTTCATCAACACAAAATTATACAGGCGCAGTTACATTAACCACAAGTCCTACATTAACCACAACATCAAGCGCTATTACTTTCTCAAGTACAGTAAATAGTTCTGGAAGCGCTAGGGATTTAACATTTGGTGCAGGTTCAGGAAATGCAACATTTACTGGTGCAGTTGGAACAACGCTTGCGCTTGGAACAATTACTAATATTGCAGGTCAAACAGTAACATTCTCTGATGCAGTAACAGCTACAACCATTGCTAACTACGGCACATTATTATTTAACGCAACTTCAGCTAAAACCATATCAGCAGCAATTACAGATAATGATACAACAATTATTCAAGTTATTAACAGTTTAACAACCGATGTTGCTCCTGGAATTATTACATTCTCAGGAACTGTAGCAACAGATACATTAACTATAGGCTCAGGATCATCTGGTGGATCAGCAACATTTACTGGAAGTGGAGGAGTTACTGCAGCCACAACGACTATAACTGGAGGATCTACAGGTACTTCAAAAAATTCTACAGCTACATTTAATTATGCACTAAGCGGAACATCAGTTACCTTAGACGACGTAACTTCAGGCGGAACAGCAACAATTGTTTTTGCAGGCGCTAATAGTGTAACAATTGCTCCAACTATTGCAGGAGCTTCTGCTGGTGAGGGAACAATTAGTATTACTGGAACCAATAAAACATTTACAGGAGAAATCGGCGGAACAAATGGTGCTGCTAATGTAGGAGCAATTAATATTGCAGCTAGTCAAACAGGAACTTTCAAAAATAACGTTGCTGCAACAACAACAACCACTAGCGGAACTATGGTAATTGACTCTGCAGCAACACCTGCAGCAATTACAGTTAGAGGTGCAATTAATGGATCAGCAGCTAATACTGGAAATTTAACAGTTCAAAATAG
>RGYL01000287.1 GCA_010032085.1 Actinomycetota bacterium | reverse complement strand
AGGACCCAACGCAGTTCGCGGTTATTCAAAGTGCTTTTGTCGGTCGACCCGGTGTGGAAGTTGTTCAAGATCAACGTTCAATATTGGAAAAGTTCTTCCGGCTACTGAATGTTCTACGCGATGGCGCGCTCGCCATCGGCTTTGCCAGCGTTTTAACCGCAGCTTTACTTATTAGCAACACTTTGAGAATTGCTGCTTTTAATCGTCGACGTGAAACAAATGTAATGAAACTCGTTGGCGCGAGTTCATTCTCAATTCAATTACCTTTTATTCTCGAGGGAATCTTTTCCTCAATCTTGGGCTGGGGATTTAGTGTGGGATTGCTCTCTGGCTTGAAGTACGTAATCGACGATCGAATAGCCCCATTACTTACTTTTACTAATTTCTTTACTTGGAACGATGTCGTACTTACTTCCGCGTACCTGCTTGGCACTGGTTTACTTGTTGCAACAGTTGCCTCTACCCTTACCCTTCGCAAATACCTGAAGGTTTAAGGATCAGGTTTTAATCGAGGGAGATTCCCCTCAAGAGGAGTGAAGAAGTCCGTGGTTGGCCGTTCCCCCGAAGAAGAAAAGAATGATCGAGTTAGTCTTCTATTTTTGGGTATTTTTATTGCAGCACTTTTCTTTGTCATAGGCACAGGATTTGGAAACACCACCGGAAAATCTCTCGTAGATAGCGCAATCGATGAATTGTTATCTAATTCAACGAAAGAGGTTGATCGCGAGACCCTTGAACGAGCAGCTATCGAAGGAGCTCTAAAGGCGTCGGGAGATGACTGGGCAAACTACTTTCCGTCAGCAACTCTTGATGAGTTGAACAATGCAACGGCAAATGCTCTTACTGGAATTGGAATCTCTATTCGCGAAGCTCGCTCTGGGGCAATTGAGATTGCAAGCGTGCAGGAGGGAACTCCAGCGTTCAAGAGTGGATTAGAAGTTGGTGATCAAATTCTTGAAGTGAATGGAACTGATGTTCAAGGGAGTGCTCCAGTTACTGTTGTTGCTTTAATCAGAGGAGACTTAGGCAAAGAGGTTTCGCTTAAAGTAAATAGAAATGGTGCGATTAAGATTTTTGATTTAATGTCGGAAAGAGTTGATATTCGAACGGTTGATGCTTCACAGTTAACCTCTGAAGTCG
>RGYL01000286.1 GCA_010032085.1 Actinomycetota bacterium | reverse complement strand
TCAGGAAGAGCGACAGTCGCGGGAATTGATGTAATTAAAGAACCAGAAAAAGTTCGCGAAGTAATTGGTCTCTCAGGGCAATACGCCGCCGTTGATGAAACGTTAACTGGTTGGGATAACTTGATTATGTTTGGCCGGCTTTATCATCTCTCACCGCAAGCTGCGAAAGCTCGCGCTGAAGAATTACTGGAACAGTTCTCTTTGACTGATGCAGCAAAGCGTCCAATCCGCACTTACTCGGGTGGAATGCGTCGTCGCCTCGATTTGTCAGCTTCATTGATTGTTAAGCCAAAAATTCTTTTCTTAGATGAGCCCACAACTGGACTTGACCCAAGAGGGCGACAAGAAATGTGGGGAGTCATAAAGAGCCTTGTTGCTGGCGGTACAACCCTCTTGCTAACTACGCAATATCTTGAAGAAGCCGATCACCTCGCAGATGACATAGTCGTCGTAGATCACGGCAAGGTAATTGCGCGCGGCACTTCAGATCAATTGAAGCGTCAAGTTGGTGGTGAGCGTCTTGAGATTGTGGTTGAGGCGAAGGATCTTGAGGGCGCGAAAGAGATCGTAAGTAAAGTATCGGGTGCAAATTTAAATATTGATGAGGGACTTCGTCAGGTCTCAGCACCAGTAACAACCGGCTCTAAGGCTTTGATTGATGCGGCGCGTGAATTAGATGAACGCGGCATACATCCACTCGACATCGGATTAAAGCGTCCATCCCTTGATGATGTTTTTATTGCGCTTACCGGACATCTTGCCGAGGAGCCAAAGTTAGAAGAGGAAGCCAGCGCTGGACGAAAAGGTAGGAGGAAGAAGTAAATGTCACATGCAATCTCCGATGCGCTAGTTGTAACAAAGCGCCAGTGGCTACAACTTATTCGAGTTCCTGAGGTTTTGATTTTCTCAACTATCCAACCAGTCATGTTTGTTCTCTTGTTCCGTTATGTTTTCGGTGGCTCGATTTCAACCGGTATTCCCGGTGTTGATTATGTACAACTCTTGATGCCTGGAATCTTTGTGCAAACTGTCGCCTTCACACTTGCTGGAACTGCGGTTGGCCTTGCCGAAGATATGCAAAAAGGTTTGATTGATCGCTTCCGCTCATTACCAATCTCGCGTGGCGCAGTCGTTTTCGGA
>RGYL01000285.1 GCA_010032085.1 Actinomycetota bacterium | reverse complement strand
AGTTGGATCCGGTGGCGTAATCTCATCTCCTGGCCCAACTATTCGATCCGCAGCTCTTAAATGTCTTCTTCCTAAAGTGATTACCAATAACCCAACGAAGAGTGAAACACTCATTATCGCTAGCGAATAGCGCGGTGAATAAGTCTCAGCTAAATAGCCTCCTAAAGTGATACCGAGCGCCGCTGAAGTCCCTTCAATTGACCATAACCAGGCGATTGTCTGTACTGCAGTCCCCTTAGGTCTAATAGCCTCGGTAATCTCCCAGTAGAAGACCTGTCCGGCGCCACCAAAAAATCCAATAATGGCAACTGCAATCATGATGCTCCAGTCCATATTGGTAAATGCGAGTGGAACTGCAGCAAGGGCCCAGATTAAATAATTACTTCGATAGGCTCGTAGCGCCGAAATCTTCCGACTCATAGCACCAGCTACTAATCCACCGACAACATACATCGCTGCCATAATCGCAAGAACTGTGCCGACTCGATGTGGAACGCCAGCTAAAGTTCCCGTTGCTGGAATGCCGATTTCAAATGCTCCCCTGCCAAAACCGATAACGACGGCTTCGAGAACTAGAAGTTGAAATCCGCGCACACGCCAAATCGGCAACTCACCAACTTCTTTTGGCTCAGGCTGCCAAGTTTTTACTTGATGAATTGGGGCAAGCAATAGAGCTCCTAAAAGCATTAAAAATGAACATGCTTGAAGCGCCACATCTGGATCAACCGAGAGGCAGAGAGTTGTAGCAAGAACCGGAGCGAATACAGCAACGGCGCGCATTGAAGATGCATCAAGAGCGTAAGCGGTTCGAAGGCGCTGCGCCACCACCGTGTACTTCCATAGCGGTCTGATTGAGAGATTTATTGGTGGAGCAAGTAGCCCGGTAAGGGCTGCGATGAAAATCATTGAATTTCGATCACTACTTAAACTAAGAGCGAAGATAGTTCCGGCATATAGAGGAACCATTATCCGAAGTGGCCATTTGATTCCAAAGCGATCTATCGCAACGCCTCTAAAACCTGTGGTTAGGGCGCCAGTTAATGCACTTAGCCCAGTAGCAAAACCCGCGGTTGCAATCGATCCGGTCTCTTGTTGAACTTTAAAATAAATCGAAAGCGTGATCATTCCGTATGCGATACG
>RGYL01000284.1 GCA_010032085.1 Actinomycetota bacterium | reverse complement strand
TGGAACAAAAGAATTGAATGGTATGTAAATGCAAAATTTCCAATGTTGGATCAAATAATTTTTAAATTAACTAAACAGAACAGATTTAGAGCAAATGAATCTATTTTTACTCCAGTACAGATTAATACGGATCCTTCAAAAATAAATCTACGCGCTGCTTGGACTTATACAAAAGAAAATAAAATAAAAGGCTATGACTATGGAATCGACAGAGGAATTGAAGACCAGTTAGAGACAATGGATAATATTTTTGATTACTTAGATAAACTTAAAATAAAAAAATCAATTGCGGTATATCCTTGGCCTCAAACTATACTGAATGATGTTGCATATAATAAACACGTTAAAATTTGGGAAGAATTTTGTAAAAATAGATGCAATAATTTCATAAATCACTATCCATTATTTATGAATGATAAAAATAGCATTGAGACAAAAAAAGAAATTATTAAACAAAATTATCAAATTGGAGATATTCACTTTAATCCTGAAGGGCACAAAAAAATTGCAGAGGATTTTTTAAGAAAATTTAAGTTTTAGTTAATCTAATTCGTATTTACTCTTATAGTCCTTAAGCAAATTCTTATTTTGATTTTCTTTATATAAAATAAAATTATTACAAACTAAGACATCTAAATCTGTTCCCATAAAACAATTAAAAGCATCTGTAGCTGAGCAGACAATCGGTTCTCCTCTTACATTAAAAGATGTATTAACCAAAACTGGATATTTAGTAATTCTTTCAAATTCTTCTATTAATTTATGAAAAGTTGGATTTGTTTCTTTATGAACTGTCTGGACTCTAGCTGAGTAATCAACGTGCGTTACTGATGGAATGCTAGATCTTTTTACATTTAATTTATCTATACCAAATAAGTTTTTTTGTTCATTTGACATTTGAAGTTGTTTTGATTTTTTAACATCAGCTACTAATAACATATAAGGACTTTCAGAATTTATCTCAAACCACTCTGAAACTTTTTCAAATAAAACAGCTGGAGCAAATGGACGAAAGCTTTCTCTATATTTTACTTTTAAATTTAGATTTTTTTGCATCTTTTCAGATCTTGAGTCTGCTATAATTGATCTATTTCCTAAAGATCTTGGACCAAATTCCATTCTTCCTTGAAACCAGCCAAT
>RGYL01000283.1 GCA_010032085.1 Actinomycetota bacterium | reverse complement strand
AAGAGAACATCCACCTCACCAACTCCACGATCATCAACGCTGCGCCACTCATCCTCAATATTCACTAGCCCCCCGCGCCAACCCACGCCTTGATAACCGCTCTCTAGTTTTTCCAGAGTCGGAGTTATTGCATCGCCCAAGAAATTGGTCGAAGGATCCATGATCACTACATACTTCTCACTTACCGTATTTAAGAAGTGATTTACTGAATGGCCCCAACCCAACTTATTTTTCTGCCACTGGGCACCGAACAATTCCTCGGCCGCCTTGTTCTCTTTTCCCGAAGCAAAGACTGAGATTGGCGTATCGGTGAACCTCTTTATTGATTCAACGCACTTACCGAAATCATCAAAGAAGCCGTCTGCGATGAGACAGATACGGATTGACCCAGCCATGGCTGGCGATTAATTAACGGGTTTCGCGGTGAAGAGTTGATGCCTTGCAACGTGGGCAGTACTTCTTTAGCTCCATGCGATCTGGATCGTTGCGGCGATTCTTCTTGGTGATGTAGTTACGTTCTTTGCAGTCAACGCATGCCATAGTGATTTTTGGGCGGACATCCGCGCTCTTGCTGGCCATGGTGACTCCTTACTTATTTCGAATACGAGCAGGGGCGTGAGAATACCCAGCGGTCCCACCTATGGCAAAAAAAGGGATTTCTCCCGCTTAACCCTGGTAAAAACATCCATGGCAAGCTATTGATGTCCCCAGGCAGCCATTTATTCTCATAAACCCGCCCGGGGCTCTGCGAGAATTCTATATTCATGAATTCAACTTCTCTCTACGAATCACAGATTAGTAAGCGAATTATTCAAATTTTTGAATTAAGTGGTGCTCTCTGGGTTCATATTTGTTTACTGGAAGTTACTCTTCGTGAAGCAATAAACTCAACGTTGAAGAACGCATATTCACGCATGGATTGGTGGAATTCACCTCTATTTTCTTCCCCAAATGATAGAAGATACTTTATTCAGATAACAAAGCGGCTTAATGGGCATGCGCAAACGTTTGGTCCAAATATCCATCTACAACACTTTTCCCTTAGTTTCTGGGTTCGGCTTCTTGGAAACAAGTATGTCTATAGGGTTTGGCGCCACTTAGAGAATCTCTCTCCCACCCTAAAGGCATATGGCAGGCGCA
>RGYL01000282.1 GCA_010032085.1 Actinomycetota bacterium | reverse complement strand
ATCCTTACGAGTTCGTGCTGCTTCGCGCTGTTCTAATAGCAAGGCAATAAGCCCATCTACGGCCTTATCCAACTTCTTATTTCCCGATTCACCAAATGCCGGATCAAAAGGATCGCATCCAAGAATGGATAGCGCACCCCGAATGCGATTTGCCTGGGTAAGAGCGCTTTTCCCCTCATTTAGCGCGCTATTTCCGGCCCTTAGTAACTCAGAGATATGGGAGAGCACTTGGGGGACGGCGAGATCATCATCAAGTGCGGTTCTAGTCGCTTCATCAATCTCACTCTTAATTTCGCCTTCGATCTCCTTAACTCTATTTAAGAAATTTTCAATTCTTCTAAATGCTGTTGCAGATTCTTCGAGGGCTTCAAATGAGAATTCCAACATGGAGCGATAGTGCGCGCTTCCTAGATACCAGCGCAGTTCAATCCCTCTTACCCGCTTTAAGATTTCCATTACCTGAAGTGAATTACCTAGAGACTTACTCATCTTCTCGCCACTTGCTGTTACCCAGGCGTTATGCATCCATCTCCGTGCAAATTTCGCACCGGCCGCCTCAGATTGAGCAATCTCATTTGGGCCTTCCCGCCCCCCAAGGAGTTGGCCACGAGGGCTCTCCTGGTTTTGATGCCTTCCAGAGCGCGAAGTCTCTTGGATCTCGCTTATAAGTATCTTCAGCATCCCCCGCACTTTGTAAGTCATCTAATTTCTGATTTGAAAGCGTTAGATAGCGCTTCAACTTTCGCACTTCCAGGTAGACATCGCCATTTCCAGGTGCATATGCAACTCCATTGGCAATTAACTTCTCCATTAACTCAATCATCTGGGTCATATGGCCAGTCGCTCTTGGTTCATAAGTTGGCGGTAAAACATTCAACGCTCGATATGCATCAGCAAAGGCGCGTTCATATTTCATAGCAAGGGCCCACCAAGGCATCTCTTCATGAAGCGCTTTATGCAGAATCTTGTCATCAATATCTGTCACATTTCTTACGAAAACAACGCTATTTCCGCTTGCTTCTAGCCACCTTCGCAAAATGTCAAAATTAACGCCACTTCTTATATGGCCAATATGCGGCGGCGCCTGGACGGTTGCGCCACAGAGATAGATTGAAACCTTGCCTGCCGTAATCGGTTTAA
>RGYL01000281.1 GCA_010032085.1 Actinomycetota bacterium | reverse complement strand
CTAGACCTAATTAAGTGGTTGGGTGCCGGCGCCTATCACTTCTCTATCGCTTGGCCTCGAGTAATTCCTGATGCAACTGGGAAGATAAATCAAAAAGGAATTGATTTTTACGATCGTCTAATTGATGGCGCGCTCGCGAGAGGAATCGAGCCTTGGCCAACTCTCTATCACTGGGATTTACCGCAAGCTGCCCAAGATAGAGGCGGTTGGAATAACCGAGAGTGTGCATATTGGTTTGCTGAATATGCCCATGAAATGGCAGAACGCTTTGGTGATCGCATCAAGAATTGGGTAACCATTAATGAGCCTTTCTGTAGCGCTTGGTTAGGCCATCTCTATGGTGTTATGGCGCCTGGAATTAAAGACTTACAAATCGCAATTAACGCCTCGCATCACCTCTTATTGGGCCACGGCCTTGCTACGGAGGCGCTTCGCGAAGTCTCCTCCGAATTAAAAGTTGGAATAACACTCAATTTCACTCCCGCAATAACACTTGGCCACTCTGATGAAGATTCTTTAGCGGTAAAACTTGCTGATGGTTTCGATAATCGCTGGTTTGCAGATCCAGTATTTAAAGGCGCTTACCCCGCTGACATTGTTACCGCCTTTGGCAAAGAAGTGCCTATCCTGCCTGGTGACCTAAAGCTAATTTCCTCACCACTTGATTTTCTCGGACTCAATTACTACTTCCGCCAAACAGTTGCCTATGACTCTAGCGTTAAACCACTTCCATATCGTCAAGTCCGAGCGCCAAATGTTGAGCGGACTGGAATGGATTGGGAAATTCACTCCGAAACCTTTACAGAGTTGCTACTTCGGATAAGAGAAGACTATTCACCGAAAGAATTTTTCATCACCGAAAATGGCTCGGCTTGGGATGACGAAGTTGTTGATGGAAAAGTAGATGATCCAAATCGAGTAAGTTATCTAGAGCGACATCTCGATGCGATGTTTAAAGCTAAAGAAAAAGGAGTTCCCATAAATGGTTATTTTGCGTGGAGCCTTATGGATAATTTTGAATGGGCTTATGGATACGCCAAGAGATTCGGGCTAATTTACGTAGATTACGAAACTCAAAAGAGGATTCCTAAATCGAGCGCCTACTACTACCGAGAGCGGATTAAGAGCTAACCCTTCCAA
>RGYL01000029.1 GCA_010032085.1 Actinomycetota bacterium | reverse complement strand
CAAGGGCGCTAATTGATGGTTATTCAAAATCTCAATGGCGCGCTTTTGGTGGGACCGCTGGGGCGCTTCTTGCGATCGGATTCTTATTCATCAGTTCGATATATCCCTTCATAGCCCTTGCAAAGCTTGAAACCTGGGCGATTCTCTCTTCAATTGGGCTTGTACTCTCGCGGGCTATGGCCGCACTAAAGACTCGCTCCGTGCTAATAACTGCGCCGCTCCACCCAATTGCAATTTCGATATGGATTTACTTAATTCTTCGCTCGCTATTCTTGAAGCGGAGCGGAAATTTAGAGTGGCGCGGTAGAAAGATATGAGCCATCACTTTCCGACGAAAGCGCCAAAAGAAGTAATTGTCATAGGTGGCGGAATGGCCGGCCTTGCAGTCTCAGCTCGGCTCGCCAAAAAAGGACACAAGGTAAAGTTATTTGAGGCGAGTGACCGACTTGGTGGCAAATGCCAAACCGTTGCAATTGATGGATTTGCATTTGATATAGGTCCTTCTCTTCTAACTCTTCCGGCGGTTTACCGCGATTTGTTTATTAAAACAGGTAAGCGACTTGAGCATTTACTTGATTTAAAGCCGGTGGACCCTTCTTTCGAGTACATATTTCATGATGGTAAACGTGTAACTTTTCCAAACCTTTCACATAATCGCACTGTCGGTGAAATTAAAAAATCCTTTGGCGAGGAAGCCGCTAAAGATTGGCATCGTCTCTTGGAAAGAGCTGAGCGGATGTGGGAGGCATCGAGGGAAGACTTCATTGAAGGCGAGTTAAAGAGCATCTGGCCATTCCTAAGGCGTAGGACTCTTCTTAAGGATTCTCGCACTATCGCACCTTGGAAATCTCTGCGAAGTATCACCAGCAGTTACACAGATAATCCATACCTAGCCAAAATTATTGATCGCTATGCGACATATACCGGATCAGATCCGCGCAAAGCTCCCGCAGTTCTCCTAACAATCGCCTTTGTTGAAGAAGCCTTTGGGGCCTGGCACGTTAGCGGCGGTATTGGTCAGCTCGCCAACTCACTGGCCACACGTATCCAAGAACTCGGGGTTGAAATCCATCTAAATTCACTCGTAACGGAGATCAAAACTGAGAAGGGACTGGCGACGGGAGTAACTCTTGCTGATGGAAGGAATTTCGCTGCCGATCTCATCATCTCCAATACTGATGCCACGCATCTATATGGCTCCCTCGTAACTGAAGAGAAGGTTGCATCTCGCGCGCGCCGCTCGCTAGCAAAAGCAACTCCTTCACTCTCTGGGTTTTCTCTACTTTTATCCCTGAAAGGTACAAGCAACTTAAATCATCACACGGTTTTCTTCCCCGAGGATTACGATGCGGAATTCGATGCCATATTCAAGCGAAATGAGCCGGTGAAAGATCCAGCAATTTATATCTGCAATCCTCGCGATGAGAAAATGGTTTATGCAAATAACGAAGCTTGGTTCATACTTGTTAATGCGCCTCGTCATTTACCAAAAGAAGGGATGGACTGGGATAAGCCGGGACTTAAGGAGAGTTACGCAGATTCCATAATTAATATTCTGGAAAGTCGCGGCCTGGAGATCAAGAGCAGGCTAATCAATCGCATTATTCGCACCCCAGCAGATTTAGAGCGTGAGTTCCGCGCGCCCGGAGGTTCCATATATGGCCCATCAAGTAACGGGGCGCGTTCGGCTTTTCTACGCGCACGTAATCGCTCGCCTGTGAAAAACCTATTCTGCGTAGGTGGCTCAGCTCATCCCGGTGGCGGATTGCCGTTAGTGGCACTTAGCGCTGAGATTGTTGCAAATGCAATCGAAGAGAGTTGAAGAGGAAGGCTGCGCTGGTAACTTGCAACAGAGCCCATGCAAAGGCTGCAACAACAAATAGTTCTAATCCAAAGACCCTTCCAACAAGTGGAATAAATATCAAGGTGGCGCGTACTGGTCGCTCCGACCAAGTCACCATCAATACTTTTGTAACTCCGAGGCCACCGGCTCGCGCGCGCATGTATTCCTGTGTTGCAGCAGCGCTCCAAGCCACCGCAATTACTTGCCAGGGAGCGCCCAATTGAAAGAATGCGTAGGCCCAAATCCCCTCAACTATTCGATCTGCCACGGCGTCAACCAAGGCTCCAAATTTCGAGGTCTTCCCCGTAGATATTGCCACGGTTCCATCGATGCCATCGAGAAGGAGTGATAGAACTAGAAAAAATATCGCCCAATGTGTCTCAATTAAGACTAGAAAAACCATAGCTGCAATTACTGATAAGAATGAGAGGGTATTCGGAGTTATTCTCAAAACAATCAAAGGGCGAGTAATTAGAAAACTAATACTTAGCCAAGCTTTAACTATTCCCTTTACCTCAGCATCTCCATGAGCCTTACTCCAATTAGCGAAGAAATCGTCGCGACTCATCGAAGACCAATTTCCTTAACTATCTCGATGGTCGAATTGGAATTATTCATCGTGTAGAAGTGAATTCCGGGTACCGCAGAATCCAGTAATTCCTTACATAGCGAGATCGCAATAGACACTCCTTCGCGTCTCACGGCTTCGCTATCCGCTTCAACTTTTCTAATCCGCTCCGTCACTAATGGTGGAATAGGAGTTCCACTTAATAGCGCCATTCGCTCTAATTGCTTTACATTGGTAATAGGTAAGACTCCCGCAATAACGGGAAGCTTTGAGCCAACACTTCTTAACCGACTCGTTAGCGCAACATAACTCTCGGATGCAAAGAAGAATTGGGTGGTAGCGAATTTTGCCCCTCGACGCTCTTTCTCAAGTAGCACTTTTATATCTTCATCAATATTTTGAGAAGCGGGATGAACATCAGGAAAAGCCGCAACACCAACTTCAAAACCCATATCAACCGCAAGGCTCACGAGTTGATCAGCGTGATCAAATCCCCCCGGGGTACTTACCCAAGTCGCACCAGGTCCACCTTGGGGATCACCGCGCAACGCTAGAACCGAACCAATTCCAGCGTCTTTGTAACTCGTTAGTGTCTTTCTTAACTCTTCTGCAGTGGAGCCAACACAGGTCAAATGTGCAACCGTCTTTAACCCGGTTCGTTTTGTTATCTCTCGTGTAATTCGAATTGTGCGATCGCGCGTGCTGCCACCGGCTCCATAAGTTACCGAGACAAAATCCGGTTTAAGTGGAACTAGGGCCTCAAGGGAGGCCCATAGCCGCTCTTCGCCGGCAAGATCTTTCGGCGGAAAGAATTCAACTGAGAAGGTAGGACGACCTGACATACGTGGTGAGGGTACCGTTGCGCCGTGGTTTTACCGGGGATAACACAGATTCGCGAAGCAATTGATAGCGAATTACTCGAATTCACTCGAGCCAGAGCCGAACAATTGAATGCAATTGACTCGCACTTGGCGCCGGTTGCAGACGCTCTTACTGATTTCATCACCGATGGTGGAAAGAGATTTAGGCCAATCTTTGCTTACCTTGGATATTTGGGCACAGGTGCTGCACCAAGTGAAAAGGCTTTACGGGCATGCGCCGCCCTTGAGCTCGTGCATGTTTGTGCACTTATTCATGATGATGTGATGGATGGCTCAGATACGCGGCGAAAAAAACCGGCTTTGCACAAGCGCTTTGAGAAGCTTCATAGAACTAATGGCTACGCAGGCGAGAGTGAAAAATTCGGAGTTGCGGCTGCGATACTGCTCGGTGATCTTGCTCTTTCATGGAGTGATGAGATGCTCAGTGAATCTGGTCTCACAAGCGCCGATACACAGCGTGCTGCTCCATTATTTTATGAAATGCGTGCCGAATTGATGGCTGGACAATATCTTGACGTGCTTGAGGGCGCGCTTGCCTCATCTGATTTAGATCGTTCGCGCAAGATTGCGCGTCTCAAATCTGGAAAATATTCGATTGAACGTCCTTTGCAATTTGGCGTCGCACTTGCAGGCAAGTTTCCAGAACTTCAAAATCTGTTTTCAGATTACGGCTTACCCCTAGGCGAAGCCTTCCAATTACGCGATGACATTTTAGGAGTATTCGGAGATTCCGCTTTAACGGGAAAACCTGCTGGCGATGACATAAGGGAGGGCAAGCGAACTGTTCTGATGGCGCTGGCTACCAGCAAAATGAGCGATACCTCTCACTCGATCCTTCAATCTGCCCTCGGAAATCCCAATCTAGATAACTCTCAAGTCGCACAAATACAGGAGTTAGTGAAGGATTCGGGGGCGCTAGCTGAGTGTGAAAAGTTAATTGAGCAGCTGCTCCAAGAATCTCTTCGCGCTCTTGAGCATCCAGCACTAGATACCAGCGTCGCGAATTATTTGCGCGAGATGGCAGTAGCAGCAACAAATAGAAAGAGTTAGCGAAGAAATGCGCCAAGTAAAAGGTAAGAGAGATCGAGTATTAATTGTGGGCGCGGGCCTATCAGGGTTGAGCGCTGCGCTTCGACTTGCTGGAGCTGGACATGAAGTAACAATCTTGGAGCGTGAATCAGTTCCCGGTGGTCGAAATGGATTGCTTAAGAAATCTGGATATTCCTTTGATACCGGACCAACCGTTCTCACTATGCCATCTCTTATCGAAGATGCGCTGAATTGCGTTGGTGAACGTTTAGAGGATTGGTTGGATCTTAAGCCACTCTCCCCGCTTTACCGCGCTTTTTATGCAGATGGCAGCACCCTTGATGTTCATGCCGACACCGCAAAGATGGAAGATGAAATTGCTCGAGTGATTGGTGGAGATGAAGCAGCCGGCTACCGAAAGTATGTCGACTTTGTCACAAAACTCTACAAGTATGAGATGAATGATTTTATAGATAAGAACATAGATACTCCACTAAATCTCATTACTCCGAATTTAGCGCGATTAATTGCAATTGGCGGATTTAGAAGACTTGCTCCAAAAGTTTCACAATTTCTAAAAGATCCGCGCACCCAGCGCGTTTACTCATTTCAGGCTATGTATGCCGGAGTTTCGCCGCAACAGGCTCTGGCTATATATGCCGTGATTGCTTATATGGACTCAGTCAATGGCGTCTTCTTTCCTAAAGGTGGAATGCATGCACTTCCTAGGGCACTTGCTGGAGCTGCCACTAAACATGGAGTAAAGATTCATTACAACTCTAAAGTAACGACTTTGGAGAAGAGCGGCTCACGGGTAAAGGCAGCAATAACTGAAGATGGTTCAAGATATGAGTGCGATGTAATCATTTTGAGTCCTGATTTACCAGTTGCATATCGCGAACTTTTAGGAAGTGTCCCGAGAAGAGTGAAGCGACTAAATTACTCGCCTTCCTGCGCGGTGCTCCTTGCGGGCTCTAGTAAGCGTTATGCCCACATCGCTCATCACAATATTCACTTCGGAAATTCGTGGGATGGGGTATTTGAAGAGCTAATCGATAAGAAACAGTTAATGAGCGACCCTAGCGTTCTCGTGACAGTTCCTTCACACGACGATCCCGAGTTAGCGCCAAAGGGACGCGAGAGCTACTACGTACTTTTTCCGACTCCGAATCTAAGTGCAGATATTGACTGGCGCAAAGAAGCGCCGAGATATCGAAACGAGATGATTAAGACTCTGGAATCACGTGGCTACGATGGTTTTGGCGATGCCATAGAAGTAGAGCATTTGACTACACCGCTTGAATGGGAAGAGATGGGATTAGAGATGGGCGCACCTTTTGCCAGTGCGCACACCTTCTTCCAAACTGGACCATTTAGACCAAGCAATCTTGCAAAAGGTTTTGAGAATGTAGTTTTTGCCGGAAGCGGCACCCAACCCGGAGTTGGCGTACCGATGGTTCTCATCTCAGGAAAATTGGCAGCGGAGCGAATTACTGGAAATGGATGAGTTGAAGAAAGCTGGAATCTTTGATCCAAAGCTTCGTGAATCATATTTAGAGTGCAAGCGACTTAACTCCCTACATGGCAAAACCTATTACTTAGCAACGCTCTTACTTCCAAAATCAAAACGACCTTTCGTACATGCACTTTATGGATTTGCACGCTATGCCGATGAGATAGTCGATGATCTTGATTCGAAGTTATCACAATCTGAAAAACGCCTCGAACTCGAGCGCTGGAGTCACCAACTGCTACAAGACATTAAAGCGGGAAGAAGTGAAGACCACATTGGACGTGCACTTGTTGACACCGTTTCAAGATTTCAAATCCCCATCTCCTATTTTGAAGCTTTTCTTCATTCGATGGCTATGGATTTAGATGTAACTGAGTATCAAACGTTTGATGCGTTGATGGAATATGTCTATGGATCGGCAGCTGTGATTGGGCTTCAAATGGTCCCCATACTCGGCACCTTGCCAGGAAGAGAGAAAGAGGCGCTCGTCGCTGCAGAGAAACTAGGTATAGCTTTTCAGTTAGCAAATTTCATTAGAGATGTAGGTGAAGATCTTGAACGAGGTCGCGTTTATCTTCCCATGGATGAACTAAATCGTTTCGGTGTCGATCGTTCTATGCTGGAGAGAAGAGTTTTAACGCCCGAGATAATCGCGGCACTTAAATTCCAAATTGACCGGGTGCGCGAACTACAGAAAGCCGCTGATGCTGGTATCGCACTACTTGCACCGCAATCCCGCCCATGCATACAAGCTGCAAGCGAGCTTTACTGCGGGATTGTTGATGAAGTAGAGCGGATTGGCTATCAAGTATTTGAGAAAAGAGCTAAGACATCCACCATGAGAAGAATTCGAGTTGCGCTACCGGCGTGGATTAGAGCTATAAGAGCTCGCTAGTTCCGCTGAACTCCGCGCCGCCCCCAATAAATCCAGAGCGCCATAGTCAGAGTAACCATCGAGAATCCAAAAAGTAGGTCTTCGGCTGGAGCTGCTGCAATTCGCCAACCAATAATTGCATCCTCGCTGTAACTTAGAATATTCCGGGAAGTCAACCACCAATTTGTAATTAGTTGGAAAAAAACGATTATGGCATAGGCAGTCCAATAACCTTTTCGAGTCACTAATCTTGTCTTCAATAGAAATAAATCAATCAAAACGACAATCGGCACGCTAGCGAGAGCAAGTTCGGTGTAAGTCATGCTTCGTCACCAAATTTCCAATGTCGCCTCTGCGTCCTCACCGCTTCAATTGTTAGTAGTGAGGCAAGTGGTACAACAATAAAAAACAGAAACTCCTCAAGTGGAATTCCTTTCGGGCCGTAAATACCAACAACCTGTTTCTCATCAAACCACCAATGACCTTGCGAAACCGCGTAGTAATCCCAAATTAAAAAAATCGTTGCTACCGGCAAAATGCTTAGCGCCACTCGCTTTATTCGGCGAAGGACGCCTACTTTAAGAAAAATCTCGAGCCAGAAAGATCCAAGCACAGTGAAAATCAGCATCGCGAAATATGCGAACTTGAGCACGCCTTATGTTAATCTTCCTTTCAATCGGGAGCCAAAAGTTGGCTGAGAGGACCTTCGGGTCGACCGTCGCACCAGTTCGATAATGCGAATTGGAAAGGAGATAAAAATGCAAACAATTTTCACAGCTTGGGGTTATGAGGTCACCTACCTCGAATTGGCTTCGGTAATAACCTCGCTAGTCGCCGTAATTCTTGGGGCACGCGGAACTCGTTGGGCTTGGCCATGGTGGGTCATTAGTAGCTCGCTCTACTCGATCTTCTTTTATAACGTCGATCTGCTTGCTAGCTCAATTCTCCAACTCATTTTTATTGCAGCTGCAATCTGGGGTTGGTTTGGCTGGAAGCGCACCGGTGTTGAACCTCGCTACATGAGCAAAAAAGAGCGAGCGATTTGGATTGGTTCACTCGTTGCTCTATGGGCAGTTACGGCGCCTTTGCTTGCAGAGATCGGCGCCGCCGCAACTTGGCCGGATTCCTTACTTCTCGTATCAAGCGCGCTTACTCAAGTGATTATGGTCTTACAACGAAATG
>RGYL01000280.1 GCA_010032085.1 Actinomycetota bacterium | reverse complement strand
GCCGCCTACCGCGATGTCAGGCTTCAAGCCTGAGTTGATGGCAGCGTTGCCACCGCAGATGGTGCAGAACTTCAAGCCCGAGCAATTTGCGGCTTTGCCGCCGGCTGCGATGGGAGGATTGAACGAAGATCGATTCCGCGCCCTGCCACCGCAGGCCATGACGGCCTTCAACCCACAACAGATGGGGGCTGTGCCGCCACAGGCGATGGAAGCGATGCGTGTCGCGCAATTCAACGTGATTCCGCCCACAGCGATGCAGGGCTTTAAGCCTGATCAGTTCGCTGCGCTGCCGCCAGATGCGATGCAGGCTTTCAAGCCGACGCAGATGGCCGCGTTGCCGCCCGCGGCATTGGCGGGCATGGAGCCTGCACAGTTGCGCGTGTTGCCGCCCACTGCGGCGCGTGCGTTGAACCCACAGCAGATGACCGCTGTGCCGCCACAGGCCTTGGCTGCAATCCCACCTGGGGTCTTCAAAGCCTTGACTCCGGCGGCGATCGCTGCTCTGACGCCTGAACAACGCGGTGCCATGCCGCCACAGGCCTTCAATCCACCACCGTTGCCGCAGCCAGCCACCGCTGGAAACATCGGCAATTTGATCAATAGCTTGAGCGGTTGGAACATCGATAAGGTGCCAGCTGCAGCCTTCAGCGGCATGAGGGCAACTGATGTTGCGAAGTTGCCGGCTGATGCGTTCTCGGCTCTCGCCCCGACGCAGGTTGGCGCATTGCCACCGACCGCGTTTACCGCGATGAAGCCGAACCAAGTCGAGTTGCTGCCACCAGAAGCAATGGCGGCGATGAAGCCAACCCAGCTCGGTCAGTTGCCACCTCAAGCGTTGGCAGCACTCTCACCAGCACAGGTAGGAGCCCTGCCACCTGCAGCGCTGACGCAGATGAAGCCGACACAAGCTGGCCAGTTGCCTGCCGAGGCGTTCGAGGTGATGAAGCCAACACAAGTTGCTGCGCTGCCACCGGCAGCGATGGGCGCGATCAAGCCTGATCAGGTGGCAGCACTGCCGCCAGAGGCGATGACGGCAATGAAGCCGACACAGGTTGCCGCTCTAAAACCAACAGCGATGGCCGCACTCGAGCCAGCGCAGGTGGCAGCACTGCCACCGACCGCGTTGACGCAGATGAAGCCG
>RGYL01000279.1 GCA_010032085.1 Actinomycetota bacterium | reverse complement strand
AATTATTCAATGGATGAAATTAAAGTCATGCACACAACCATTCAAACCCTTGGAAGATTTGCAATTATTTCTGGCACCATTCTTGTAGCGCTTGCTAACATTATTATTTTTAGTAATTCGCAAGGACTAAGTCAGGGTGAAAAAATATCTTTGTATGCCTCTGTTTATTTATACGCTCTGATTATCCCTTTTATTTCTGTCCTTGGGGTTTTTTTATCTTTTTATTTAAAACAAAAACAACAAGCCTTATTCAAACAATTAAATAAAACCTTACCAGAAGATCTAAATCCAACTAAGGTGAACTGGTGGATTTTAGGAGGCTCTTTTGTCTTTGTAATTTTCACCTTAACCCTTGGCTCACTCAAAGTTCCCCTTGCTCAAGAAATTGTATTTATTGGATCCATGTCCATTGTGATTTTTTTAATGAGTAAGTTGATGAAAGAAATGCCAAAACATTTAAGTTATACCATCGTTGGCACAGCCATTATTATTTTCATCTTTCGTGCAATGCCAGGACCAGGTCCAGGTTTGACATGGTTTGAAATTGATGTGTTAAAATTTAATGAGCAGTTTTTATCAGCCCTTTCATTAATTTCATCGGTGCTAACTTTACTTGGGATTATTTTTTTGCGCCCCTTTATGGCAAACAATTCCATTGCAAAAATCGTAGTGATCTTATCCATTTTAGGATCAGTATTATTTTTGCCAAGTGTTGGAATGTATTATGGTCTACACCTTTGGACAGCTTCAGTTACAGGCGGGGTGGTGGATGCAAAATTTATTGCAATCATTAATACGGCTTTAGAATCTCCCCTTGGCCAGGTTGCTATGATTCCAATGTTAGCTTGGATTGCAAAAAATGCACCAAGTCACTTAAAGGCAACTTTTTTTGCAGTCTTTGCATCCTTTACCAACCTTGCTTTATCTGCAAATTCACTTGGAACTAAATATCTAAATGAAATCTTTACTATTACCCGAGAAGTAAAAGATAAAATTACAGGAACTATTCAATCTAAGGCCGATTACTCAGAACTTGGTATTTTACTCATTGTGGTCACTTTATTAACCTTCATTATTCCCATACTCACCGTTTGGTTTATTCAAAAAACAAAGTTTAAAACTTTAGAATAATAATATTTTT
>RGYL01000278.1 GCA_010032085.1 Actinomycetota bacterium | reverse complement strand
TCACCATTTTCTTTTAAAAATTTAGAACATTCCTCTTTTATTAGAGTGTTAAAAAATGCATTGGTATAAGTTGGCTTTGTTTTGACACGGTAGTTACTTTTGTACCTTGAATTTGATAAAAAAAGCCTTTTATTACGTGCATAATAACTCATTTTAGAAGGATGAATTTTTTTCATTTTCTACCTCCTTTTTTTCTTCTTTTCTGAGCTCTAAAAAGAAGATCCTCATACATCTGACTTCTACTAATCAATCTCCCTTCAATGGTATTAAGCTTTAACAAAGCGCTTCCAGCATTGGAGTCTCTGGTAAATGCAACGCCAATTAAAGACTGATTTTTGTTAACAGATTTTTGATGTTGATGAGTAAAACTTTGTCCAAGAATCTTGTCTGAAAATTTAGGTTTGTTGCTATCTGCATCAAATTCTAAAATTTCATTACCAAAAATTCCAGTCTCAATTGAAGTTACTCTTCGAAGTTTCCATTTAATTTCTACAATTTTAATGAAAATTTCCTCTTCATAAGCTCCAACTGGCTCATAGATTTTCAGCATACTCTCTTTAAAAGTATTAAACTCTTCAAGATTTTCGCCGATTATTACCAAACGCTCTGCTGTTAAAGCATGCGTAATAGCATTTCCTGCAACTTTTTGTTTGCCTTCAAAAGTTACAGGTCCTGTACTTTTTTTAGCATTTTCTCTGTTCGCCCTGATTTTTCGATCAGAAACTATTTTTAATTTAGTCATAATTGCTCCTTTTAAAAAAATATTTAATGCAAACGCAAAGCCCACATGGCAACGCTTTCGCGATTAAAAAATTGATTATTTAAGGCCCACCAAAACTGGCAAAAATTTAAGGGCGCATAGTTTGGAGTAACTATGTAACTAAAGCTAAAAATAATTTAGCAATGAATAAATTATATGCGGCAACCCACTCCTTTGTCAACATCGCCTGGAAGGCTCAATTTTAAATGAAAATTTCAAAAATCTTATGGGAGTTTATAGGATAAAATTTAAACTTTTTACTTTAATTAAAATTATTTCACACGTAAAAGATATTAGATAAAATTTTTAACTAGTCTAGGTAGAGGCTTATTCAGCCCCTACCCATCTATGATTTAGTTTATTTCGATTGTTCTTGGTTTT
>RGYL01000277.1 GCA_010032085.1 Actinomycetota bacterium | reverse complement strand
CATCAAGGCAATCAATTTGAGATTCGCTTAACCAACCAGTGATGTAACGATTCCAAGAGTTAAGTTCGATTGCTCTTGTCGACCAATTTAATGACATCAAATCCCACTCACCAAAAGTTCCCTCTTGAGGTGGAACCGTGTACAAATCTTGAAGTCCAAAGAGGTGTCCGGTCTCATGAGCCATCCACTTCCAATCGGCGCCAGGTGGAAAGCTTTGGTACGCATCTGCTCCAGAAATAGTCCCGTTGAGAACAAAACCATCTTCGGTGGCTACCGAAGTTGGGAATGCAGGTCCGTATGCGATAGAACTCCAAGGGATATTTCTTGGACTTAGGACATAAACCACATCAAA
Organism: Actinomycetota bacterium; assembly: GCA_010032085.1. Lineage (GTDB taxonomy): Bacteria > Actinomycetota > Actinomycetes > Nanopelagicales > Nanopelagicaceae > MAG-120802. The sequence continues at coordinate 793 of RGYL01000277.1, read as the reverse complement.
CTTTGAGTAATCAACAAATGGATCAGCAGCAGCTAGCGTTGCTTTCCAATATCCATAACTATCTCCTGCACCCCAGTTTCCTAAATTGTAAGCAGTCGATTGAAAATTCATTCGGAGATAATTTGGAAGAACTTGAAAGGCGAAAGAAACACGGTTATCCGAGACTTTCCTAAAGTAGGAATCCATTCCCATAGCCATCCCGTAATAGACCTCGGCTGGATTTCCTGTTCCGATGACATCGGGAAAATCAACTGGAATTATCAAAGCTCTAATCTCACCATTACTTGGCAATCTTCCTGTGAGTCGAGGGAATCCACTTGTAACCCCTGGATCCTTATCTTGACTTCTCAATTGGCAGAGATTTGCGGGCTGGAAAGTTGGTTGAGTAGCGACAAGATCGAGAGTAATTGTGAAAAAGCCCAGGCTATTGGCACCCAGTTGAGCTATTGATGCCTTACCCGCGCTATCAATCGTTAATGAGTAAGCCTTTCGTTTGTACTTAATCTGATTACCATTTGGTTCAACAGTATCGAGAATGTAGTTACCACTTGCTAGGGAGAGATATATCGTTCCATCGCTATTAGTTCCCGCAAATATCCAGTTCCCATCACTACTTCCATAGAAGAGTCCTGGTGAATTAGCTGACTTAGAATTATTTTCTGGGTCGTAGATCCAAAGCTTCAGATTTGTTGAAGGTGATGCAACCGCTGGTGTGAAGTTAAGTTCTACGCTCTTAGTCAGCGCTGATCCTTCAGCTGCGCCTCGACCACCGGTATAAAGAGTTAAAGCCTTC
>RGYL01000276.1 GCA_010032085.1 Actinomycetota bacterium | reverse complement strand
AAGCGGATCCGTCGGACCAGCTGTAAGTGGCACCGGTGATATTGGTGGCGGTTAGGGTAACCGACCCGCCAACGGAAATCGTATCGATGGAGGCCGAGATGCTGACGGTATCGGGGGCATTGACCACCAGGGATGTTGATGCCGAAGCAGAGCAACCGTTGGCGGCGGTGAAGGTGTAGGTGATGTTGAACGATCCGGCAGTGGTTGGATTGAATGTGGTGACCGTAGCCCCATCAACGGTATAGATCCCTGTTCCTCCGGTGCTGGGAGATCCGCCGCTAAGGGTGATTGCGGTTGATCCCACACAAAGGCCTAGGATGGGAGCCATGGTCACGACAGGCAAAGCATTAACCGATGCGGTAACTTGATCAGAATAGCTAATTCCAAGTTGGGTTACCGTGTAGGTTAGGATATGGGATCCAACCCCCGCGCTGGAAGGGGAGAAGGAATAGACGCCGGCATTATTGGTTACCCCTGCTCCGGACCATGTTCCCCCTGAAGGCGATCCGCTTAGACTTAGGTTTGCAGAGCCTTGGCATATCGATGTGTCATTTCCCGCATTCACCGAAGGCGCAGCAAGCACGATGATGGTTTTGGAGGCTATGGAGATGCAACCTGTAACGGGATTGGTAACATTAACGGAGTAGGTTTTGGTCGAGGCAGGTGATGCCACAATGATTTGCCCTGAACCGACAGAAGCGGATCCGTCGGACCAGCTGTAAGTGGCACCGGTGATATTGGTGGCGGTTAGGGTAACCGACCCGCCAACGGAAATCGTATCGTTGGACGCCGAGATGCTTACGGCATCGCGGGCATTGACCACAAGGGATGTCGATGCCGAAGCAGAGCAACCGTTGGTATCGGTGAAGGTGTAGGTGATGTTGAACGATCCGGCAGTCGTTGGATCAAAAGTGGAGGCCGTATCCCCATCAACGGTATAGACCCCTGTTCCTCCGGAGCTGGGTGATCCGCCGCTAAGGGTGATTACGGTTGCTCCCACACAAAGGCTTGGGATAGGATCCATCGTCACGACAGGCAAAGCATTAACCGATGCGGTGACTTGATCGGAATAGCTAATTCCAAGTTGGGTTACCGTGTAGGTTAAGGTATAGGATCCAACCCCCGTGCTGGAAGGGGAGAAGGAATAGACGCCGGCATTATTGGTTAC
>RGYL01000275.1 GCA_010032085.1 Actinomycetota bacterium | reverse complement strand
ATCTCTTGGTGATACCACCATATAATTAGATTGTGTTGGAGCTTGTGATAATAATGTAGCTCTAGTATTTCTTGCAGGTAAAAATGCAGAAGTATCAAAGTAATAAGTTTTACCACCAACAATAGTTGCTAATATATCTTCACCAAAGTTGTCTATTTTCCAAATTCTGGGATTAGCAGTAATAACTCCTGATGGTCTTGGTGTACCCCATGTAGAAAAACTCCATGGACCAGCTCCCCATCCATTACCAGCAACTGTAATATCTGATCCTATATTTATTTGGAATGCAGCGCCACTTGCTGATCCTGAAGTTGTAACAGCTCCTGGGGTTGCAATAGAACTCCTGTAACTCCTGAAAATGTAACAAAGTCTCCAGCCACGGCTCCATTAGAAGTTGCTGTAACATCAACTATGGTTGTACCGGAAGTAAAGGAGAACACAGCGGGGATAGTTGTTGATAAAGGTGTAATGTCGTAAAAGTTGTTATCGTAATATAAATATAGTTTTCTATCAGTTCCAATTGCAGCTAAAGAGTCACCCGCTAAATCTGTATAAGTGTGTATATCTCTAGCAACACCAATTAAATTGTTATTAACGGCTGGTTCCCATCCACCTATTTTTTCAGGAACTCCATACCTAAAACGCACCATATCACAATCCACCCATCCGCCTTCAGCGCCATATTGAGTGTTTTGTTTATCTATTCCTGGTCTAAATTGTAGCTTTGATATTGGCATAAAACCTCTAGTAAAGAGGTTTTATATCACTTTTTAAACCAAGCTGGAAGTCCTAAATGAGGTCTACGATCGTAAATATTTTCTTTAGATCCTTTAGTTTCAACATTATTATAATGTAAGAATACTTGACCACAATCATCAAAAGTTAATTTATCTCTCCAATGTTCTAATTCATTTCCACGATACACAAGCATATCACCTGGTTCTAATAATACTTTAACACCTTTAGATTTTGATGGTTTATAGTTTCCTGTCTTTTCATCCACACCACCTAATGATGCATCTGGTTCTAAATAGATTGGCCAACAGCCACCACCTAAATGCATAGTTGTAGATATTTCACAACTGAATCTATCTTTATGACGATGTAATACATCTCCTTTTTTATAAATTCTAGCGTATGAATAATTTGTATTTAATTTTAATCCTGTT
>RGYL01000274.1 GCA_010032085.1 Actinomycetota bacterium | reverse complement strand
CTTGGAAATTTAATTAATAAAATTCCTTACTGTGTTTGCTCAGGCTTTATGTCGGGGGTAGGATTCATTATTATTGCACTTCAACTTACAATTTTATTTGGTCTTGGTGCAAAACCACAGGTTATTAGTGCACTTGCAAATTTAGAAAATATTGCAGATGTAAATGGTCAAGCACTGCTAATAGGATCCATTGGACTGCTTATTCTTTTTTTTGTCTCAAAAAAAATTAATAAAATCATACCCTCATCAATTATTGCCTTAGTTATAGGATCTATTTTGTCTTATCTTTTTTTCTCTAAACAAGATTTAATAGGAGAAATTCCAAATGGTTTTCCATCATTTAATTTGTCTTTGCCAACCCCAGCACAGTTTCCAACCGTTATTTTTTACTCCATTGCCCTTGCATTAGTTGGGGTTATAGACAGTTTACTTACAGCAGTTGTTCATGATCGAATTGCCCTTACAAAGCATCTTCCTAATAAAGAAATTATTGGTCAGGGTATTGGAAATTTTGTTGCAGGTTTATTTAGTGCATTAGCTGCAACAGGAGCTGCAATGCGAACAGTGGTTAATCTTAAAACTGGCGGCAAAACGCCTATGTCTGGAATTATTCACTCTATTACACTCATTCTCATAATATTTATTTTTGCTCCATTGGTTAAAGTTATTCCACTGACTATTTTGGCAGCAATTTTAATTAAGACCGGAATTGATATTGTCGATTGGGAATTTTTAAAAGATCTTAAGGGAAAAAATCAGGTTGAAATTTATACTAAATTTATTGTGATGTTCTTAACTATTTTCACTAATTTGATCTTTTCAGTGTTTGTGGGTGTGATTTTTTATTATTTATTTAAATTTATTAAAAAAGCTTAATTAAAAAATATTTTAAATTTTTAAAGAGAATTAATTTTTTCTTTAACTTTTTCAACTTTTTGTGGATCTCGGTTTAAACTATCTGCTGCAATGACTTCAATATCTTTAACTCCTAAAAAACTAAGTCCTTGCTTTAACCACGGTGTGCAAAAATCCATATTACTGTTTACTGGAACTCCGCCTGAGACAATCAGAAGATAAGCTTTTTTAATATTTGTGGTAATTCCAACAGGACCTTGTTCGGTGTACTTAAATGTCTCTTCATTTCTTGCAACTAAATCAAACCAAGTTTTAA
>RGYL01000273.1 GCA_010032085.1 Actinomycetota bacterium | reverse complement strand
GATGCTCTTTGACTTGATGCGAACGCTCTTCCTTAATCGCAACCGCGCGAGATTTGAAATCAGCATCACTCGAGGCGGCGTATTTCTCCATGCAAGCCTTAACGGATAGAGCTTCAATTTTTGCTTGTGCTGGATCATAAATTCCACATGGAAGATCGCAATGCGCATATACGGTTAGCATCGTTGATTACTCTCTTTCTCTGGTTACTTTCTTCTCTGGTTAATTTAGTTGTGAAAGACTACCTCTCATGGCAAATTTTCGCGCCCCGGGTTCATTTTGGCGCAAAATACTAAGGCCTGGCGTGGATTGGCCCTATCGAAGAGCAAAGGTTCAAGGCGACTCTATGGCCCCTACTTTTTGCGATGGCGATGTACTTCTTGTGAAGTTGTATCGGCAGGTTCCGGTCGATATTCCATTACTTAAAGTCGTCTTAATAGAACGCGAAGTTCAACCGGGTATTTTCTATGTTAAGCGAATTCAAAAGTCACATGGCGGGGCTTACTGGGTTGTGGGAGATAATCGAGAAGTAGGATTCGAAGAGTTAGTTAAGGACTCGCGAAGTTGGGGCTATATCCCAGCGCATGAGATTCGTGGGAGGGTTATTGGACGAATCGGGCGCGCTAAGAATAATTAGCGCGCGAAAGCCTCCGCAATAAGAGCTTTCTGCTCATCTTCATGAACATGAACGCTTCCTGTTGCTGGGCTAGCCGCGGCGCGACGTGAAACACGTTCGATAGTGCGCGAACTTCCGGTGCTACGTAGCGCGTCACTTAATGTGCTTGAGAGATATGGCCAAGGTCCTTGATTTGCCGGCTCATCTTGTACCCAAACGACCTTGGCATTTGGATGGCGATTTATTTCGGCAATGATCTCGGCGCTAGGTAATGGATAAAGCTGTTCGACGCGCGCAATCGCTGTAGTCGAATCTCCAAGACGAGCGCGCTCTGCTAGCAACTCCCAATAAATCTTTCCGCTACACATAATCAAGCGCTGTGGTGAAGTGACTTGTGCATCTGGGATAAATGGTCTGAATGTTCCGTTTGTGAAATCAGATAGTTGAGATGCTGCGGCTTTGAGGCGGAGCATTGACTTTGGCTCAAAAACTATGAGCGGTTTGCGCGCTGGATTCTTGGTATGCCACCTTAGAAGATGGAAGTAAGACGCAGCTGA
>RGYL01000272.1 GCA_010032085.1 Actinomycetota bacterium | reverse complement strand
CACTTGGCTTGGTATTGCTGGCGAGCTCACTCGCTTTACTAATTACTCTTTTGGTTTAAGAACCAGCGCAACGGAATTTATGCACCATCGCTGGTCGGTAGGTACGGCATAGCCCTCACCTTCAAAAACATGGCCGAGGTGTGAGCCGCACTTTGCACAGCGCACTTCGGTACGAATCCGAGGTGCAAGTGAGCGATCCTCCAAAAGTATTACTGCATCACCCGCTTTTGGTGCATAAAAAGAGGGCCAACCGCAACCGGAGTGAAACTTCTCCTCACTCCTAAAGAGTTCGGCGCCACATGCTTTGCACTCGTAAACACCGATAGTTTCCGTTTCGTAATATTTTCCCGTAAAAGCAACTTCAGTCCCGGCCTTGCGGAGAACATCAAAGGAGAGCGGATCTAATTCGCTCTCAAGTTTTTTATCATCAACTTGTACCTCAAAAGGTTTGCCAGTTATTGGATTTACTTTAGGCAATAGCGAATCGGAGTGCACTCTAGATCTTCACCTTTGGAAATGGGACTCCGGTTGTTGAATGACAGTCATAACCATTTGGATTCTTCTCAAGATAGCGTTGGTGGTATTCCTCAGCAAGCCAATATGTATGTGGGGAAGCTTCTTGAATCTCAGTAACGATTTCGCCAAATCCTTTGGAGACCAATAAATCATTGTAAATCTCCCGAGTATTGATTGCTGAAATCATCTGTTCTTCTGTCGTTGTGAAAATAGCGCTGCGATATTGGGTTCCGATATCCCCACCCTGGCGATTTAGTGAGGTTGGATCATGCATAGTCCAAAACTCTTCAAGTAAACGCTCGTAACTTATCTTGGCAGGAATAAAAGTGACTTCAACTGTTTCAGCATGATTTGTGCTACCCGTGCAAACTTGCTCATAACTTGGGTTAGGTCGCTTTCCTCCCATGTAACCAACTGATGTGGATACAACTCCATCGAGCTTCCAGAATCTACGTTCTGCGCCCCAGAAACATCCCGTTGCAAAATATGCTTTTTGCATCGAATTCTCACTCACGCCCACATCTTGGCATGAGAATTGACTGATAGCCTTATCGAAAGCCCCCGTAGCTCAGGGGATAGAGCACTGCCCTCCGGAGGCAGGTGCACAGGTTCGAATCCTGTCGGGGGCGCAACTGAGCGATAACTCACCTTTCGA
>RGYL01000271.1 GCA_010032085.1 Actinomycetota bacterium | reverse complement strand
AATGGGTAATCCGTCCATCGGAAGGTTGCTGACTAAGCTACGAAAAAATTCCGACTATTCGTCAGCGTTCGATGAAGCATTTCCAGGTGAAGGGGTGACGATAACAACCTTAGGGCGCGCCATCGCTGCCTTTGAAGCGACGATGTTGCGAGGCAACAGCCAATTTGACAAAGCAATCTTTGGTGGTCAGAGGGACGCGCTATCGCAACAGGAGTGGCGTGGTTACCAGATTTTCATATCTAAAGGCGGCTGCTCTTCTTGCCACAGTATTGGAGAGCAAGAACATTCCCCCGGAGATGATTGCTGCCGCAACATGGACAACCAACCAAGTTGATTGAAGTGCGGGGACAAGGGGCGCACTTGGTCGATAGAGAAGAGTGATTGCAGTTCCAATAATTAAAAGTAAGAGAATTGAGATCGGTAGCCCTAACCAACGAAGGTCGTACTTTCTTCCAATTATTAAGTAAGCAAGTGCAAAGAACATCGCTCCTGAGATTGAGAACTCATACATATTTCCCCAAGGAACTCTTCCAGCTGAAACTCCGCGTGCAATTACTCCAAGTGAAATTGCTGAAGTTCCTAAAATAAAAAATGCCGTCCCAACCCGATTAGAGCGGATCGTGCGAGTTCTATCTAAACCCTTACTCTCCTTGACCGAAAAAGCAGTTTCAAAGGCGTAGAGAAGAAAAGCGATTGCATACGCAAAGAGCGCGACATAGATAAGGTCATTTGAAATGTAAGCCCAATCTCTATTTGTCACTTGCTCACCTCTTTCAACATCTTCTCAATTTCTTCATCAAGCCCGGGAAGGCGATTTAGCGCAAGCCCGGCGATCTCTAATTTTCCACCTTTTGACCTCACATAAATCCTGCGTTGGCGGATAAAGAGCGAGGCCATAAGTGATGTAATGGCAACGATACTTCCTGCAAGCGCCCAAGGCTTGCCCGGATCTTTTACAACTTGAAGATTTACCCATGGAACTACTCCATTAAATGTGATTGTGCCCACCGTATCTGGGTTACCAAAGGAATAACTCTCGCCAATCGATAAACCCCATAAACCAATGCGGGTCATCTCGCTCGTGTCGATTCGATAGACCGATTGAGGAACACCACTATCCATCTTCAAATCTCCCTGCCAAACCGAGACAAGAAGCCTTGGATCTAAAAGT
>RGYL01000028.1 GCA_010032085.1 Actinomycetota bacterium | reverse complement strand
GCACCAGTAATGGACTTCTTCGAAGTGGTTAAACTCTCAAAGTCTCCCGAGACAACAATTTCTCCCCCATGTTCGCCTGCCCCAGGACCAATATCAACAATCCAATCAGCAGTTCTGATGGTTTCTTCATCATGCTCAACCACGATCAAGGTATTACCAAGGTCGCGCAAGTGCGTAAGCGTCTCAATTAATCTTCGATTGTCTCGTTGGTGTAGGCCAATACTTGGCTCATCTAGGACATAAAGAACTCCGACCAATCCCGAACCAATCTGGGTGGCAAGCCGGATGCGCTGAGCTTCGCCACCAGATAAAGATGCGGCGGCTCTAGCCAAAGTTAGATACTCAAGACCTACATCTAGCAAGAAGCCCAAACGTGCATTGACTTCTTTCATCACCCGTTCGGCAATTTTCATCTCGCGGGTGCCAAGCTTTATCTCTTTAAGAAACTTTGCGCATTCATCGATTGAGAGCTCACAAATTTCGGCAATGTTCTTCCCACCCACAGTTACTGCTAATACTTCGGGCTTTAGCCTCGAACCATTACAGACCGCGCATGGCGTTTCGCGCATATAAGCTTCGTACTTCTCGCGGCTGTAATCGCTCTCGGTTTCGCCATGACGCCGTTCGATAAATGGAATGACGCCTTCAAAGCCAGTTGAATAGCTACGAACCCGGCCATAGCGATTCTTATATTTAACGTGGACTTCATACTCATAGCCATTGAGAATCGCTGCCTTAGCTTTTTCAGATAGCCGCTTCCACGGAGTATCCATTGAGAACTTCACATCTTTTGCAAGTGCCTCTAAAAGGTTATTGAAATAGTCCACACTCTGACCACCCGCCCAAGGCGCAATTGCACCCTCGTTTATTGAGATTGAATCATCTGGGATAACTAATTCCTCATCGACAACAAGTTTTGAACCAATACCAGTGCACTCCGGGCAGGCACCAAAAGGCGAATTAAAGGAGAAGGAGCGAGGTTCCATCTCTTGAAATGAGAGGCCACAATCGTGACAGGCCAACAACTCGCTGTAGGTGCGCTCGCGTTCACCTTTCTCTTTAGCATCTACAAACTCAAGAGTTACTAAACCATTTGCAAGGCGCAGCGCAGTCTCAATCGAATCAGTCAGCCGCTGTTTCGATTCGGACTTGGCAGTTAAGCGATCTATTACTACTTCTATCGTATGTTTCTCTTGCTTCTTTAGTTTTGGTGGTTCACTCAGTTGCACTGTTACACCATCAACTCGTGCCCGTGAGTAGCCTTGGGCGAGAAGATCTTTAAATAAATCAGCGAACTCACCTTTTCGTGCGCGAATCATCGGTGCGAGAACTTGGAAACGAGTTTCTGGCGCGAGTGCAAGGATTTGGTCAACTATGTTCTGTGGGGTCTGTTTGGTGATTGGCTTACCGCATTTTGGACAGTGAGGTTTGCCAGCGCGGGCAAAGAGCAATCTCAAGTAATCGTAAACCTCAGTAATTGTGCCAACGGTTGAGCGGGGATTTCGATTTGTGGACTTTTGATCTATTGAAACGGCAGGTGATAGACCTTCGATGAAATCAACATCTGGTTTATCCATTTGGCCAAGGAATTGTCGAGCATATGCCGAGAGTGATTCGACGTAACGGCGTTGCCCTTCGGCGAAAATTGTGTCAAAGGCAAGTGATGACTTACCCGAACCTGAAAGGCCGGTGAAAACGATGAGCGAATTGCGTGGAAGGTCAAGTGAAACATTTTTAAGGTTATGTTCGCGCGCTCCACGAACAATCAAACGATCCGCGCTCACTTAATGCCACCCTCGTCCATACTTCTTAACTCCCGCTTCAATTCCTTGATTTCATCCCGCAAGCGGGCGGCTAGTTCGAATTGCAATTCAGCAGCGGCGCTACGCATCTGCTCGGTTAACGATTCGATGAGCCCGAGTAACTCGGCGCGAGGTAAGGCTACGAGTGACTTGGCATGTACGCCAACTGGAGTTTCTGTAACTCCCTTTCTTCGCCCTCCGCTAAGCAGGCTATCGGTGTCCTCGCTCTCTTTTTCAATCAAATCGGTTATGTCCGCAATCTTCTTGCGCAGGGGTTGCGGATCTATTCCCATCGCCTCGTTGTAGGCCACTTGTTTTGCGCGGCGACGATTTGTTTCGTCTATGGCATTGCGCATGGAATCGGTTAGGTTGTCAGCATACATATGCACTTCGCCCGATACATTTCGAGCAGCTCTACCTATGGTCTGAATCAATGATCTAGTCGATCTTAAGAAACCTTCTTTATCGGCATCAAGGATTGAGACAAGTGAAACTTCAGGTAAATCTAGACCTTCTCGTAAAAGATTGATTCCTACCAAGACGTCGTATTCCCCAAGTCGCAATTCCCTTAGAAGTTCAACGCGTCTTAAGGTATCGACCTCCGAGTGAAGATATCTAACTCTGATTCCCGCGTTAGCAAAGTAATCAGTTAAGTCCTCCGCCATTTTCTTGGTTAATGTAGTTACCAGCACTCGCTCATTTCGCTCCGCCCGAGCATTTATTTCCACCATCAAGTCATCAATCTGATTTTTTGTAGGTTTGAGAATTATCTTTGGATCAATGAGACCAGTAGGCCTAATTACCTGCTCTACAAATACTCCGCCAGCCTGTTCCATTTCATATGGCCCTGGTGTGGCCGAGAGGTAAACCTTCTGGGGTGTTCGCTCTAGGAATTCATTAAAAGTGAGCGGCCGGTTATCCATCGCGCTGGGAAGCCTAAATCCATGTTCAACCAAAGTCCGCTTGCGCGAAGCATCCCCCTCATACATCGCACCGATTTGGGGAACTGTTATGTGAGACTCGTCAATTACACATAAGAAATCTTTAGGAAAGTAATCTAGTAAGCAATTTGGCGCAGACCCCGGGGCACGACCATCGATATGGCGGGAGTAATTTTCAATTCCTGAACAAAAACCGAGTTGAGCGATCATCTCTAAATCAAATTGGGTACGCATGCGAAGGCGCTGCGCCTCCAACAATTTATTAGAGCGCTCTAACTGTTCAAGTCTTATAGCTAGTTCAGCCTCGATATCGGCCATCGCTCGTTTCATTGTTGCAGGGCTCGCTGAGTAGTGAGTTGCCGGGAAGATAAATACTTCCTTAACATCACTCACAATCTCGCCAGTGAGCGGGTTTAGCGTCGTTAGTCGTTCAATCTCTTCGCCAAACATCTCAATGCGAATAGCCAACTCTTCATAAACCGGGATAATTTCAACGGTATCGCCTCTTACTCTAAATGTTCCGCGCTCAAAGGCCATATCGTTTCGTTTATATTGAATATCCACGAACCTTCGAAGAAGTGCGTTTCGCTCAATTGAATCCCCCACATTTATCCGCACCATCCGATCGATGTACTCCTGTGGCGTGCCCAATCCGTAGATGCATGAAACCGTAGCCACTACAACAACGTCTCGCCTTGTGAGTAATGAATATGTTGCTGAGTAGCGAAGTCGTTCGACCTCGGAATTTATCGATGCATCCTTCTCTATGAAGGTATCAGTTTGTGGGACATAAGCTTCTGGTTGGTAATAGTCATAGTAGGAGACGAAATACTCAACTGCATTATTTGGTAATAATTCGCGAAACTCATTAGCGAGTTGTGCGGCGAGCGTCTTGTTTGGAGCTAGAACAAGAGTTGGTCTTTGGACCTGCTCAATTAGCCATGCCACTGTCGCTGATTTTCCAGTTCCTGTCGCACCTAGCAAAACAATGTCAGATTCGCCCCGGTTAACTCGATCGGTTAAATTTGCAATTGCACTGGGTTGGTCGCCGGCAGGTTGAAAATCACTAATTACCTTAAAGGGTCTATCCGCTCTGGGCGTAGTAGTAATTGCACGCGTCATTTATTGATTCGCGGCAATATCTCGCGCTCCCAGACTTCAGCAACTCTTGCCTCTAACTCTTCTTGAGTTCCATCATTTTCGATCACAATGTCAGCAATCGAGGCTCGTTGCTCATCACTAGCTTGAGCGTTAATTCTTCGTTCAATCTCGTAACTTTTCATCCCGCGCTGAGCAAGGCGCGCCTTTCTGTTTTCAAGGGTAGAGGCGACAGTTATCACTACATCAAAGCGACTCTTGCCATTCGTCTCAAAGAGAAGTGGGATTTGATTTATTACGACTCCGTCTTGAGGGACCCGAGCAGCAATGCGAGTTGCGATATCGCGTACTCTTGGGTGAATAATTGCCTCTAGATTTCGCCGGGCCAGTTCATCTTTAAAAACTATTTCGGCCAATTTCGCTCGATCAATCGCTCCGCCCGAGAGAATTGCATCACCGAAACTTGCAACTACCTCATCAAAGCCAGGAGTTCCACGTTCAATTGCATCGCGCGCAAGTTGATCTGAATCGATAACAACTGCGCCCAATTCCTCAAAGAATTCAGCAGCGAGAGACTTACCTGAACCGATACCTCCGGTGAGAGCTATTGAGAGCATCGCGCCTTCTCCAAAGTTCTGGGGTTAAGTCTTACTCAGTTCCAAATATAGAGAAAAGGGCCAGACAATAAATCTGGCCCCCTTCTCAATCACTACTACTCTGCTGAGCTAGTTGCGCCATCTTCTGCAGGTTGTTCTGCAGCTGCGGCGGCATCTGCTGCTTGGGCTTGCGCCTTCTGCTTCTTGTGAGCAAGGAAACGTGCTTGAGCTTCAGCGTATTGGCGCTCCCACTCTTCACGTTGTGTTTCATAACCAGGCTTCCACTCTTGTGTTTGTGGGTCAAAGCCTTCTGGATAGATGAAGTTTCCATTTTCATCATAGCGAGCAGGCATTCCGTATTGCGTAGGGTCGAAAGCTTCAACTGGAACGTCATGTCCCTCATTAGCCTGCTTTAGCGAGAGAGAGATACGACGACGTTCAAGATCAATATCGATAATCTTTACAAAGAGTTGGTCGCCAACTTGTACTACCTGCTCTGGGATTTCGACATGGCGTTCAGCGAGCTCGGAGATATGAACTAATCCTTCGATGCCATCGAATACCCGAATAAATGAGCCAAATGGAACCAACTTTGTGACCTCACCAGGAACTACTTGATTAATGGTGTGAGTTCTAGCAAATGCTTGCCATGGATCTTCTTGAGTTGCCTTAAGGGATAGCGAAACCCGCTCACGCTCAAAGTCAACTTCCAAAACTTCCACAGTTACTTCATCGCCCACTTCAACAACTTCGCCAGGATGATCAATGTGCTTCCACGATAGTTCGGAGACATGCACAAGACCATCAACACCGCCAAGATCAACGAAGGCGCCGAAATTCACTATTGAAGAGACAACGCCGGAGCGAACTTGTCCCTTCTGTAGCTGGTTAAGGAATGAGGTGCGCGATTCGGATTGAGTCTGTTCCAAGTATGCGCGGCGCGAGAGAACCACATTGTTACGGTTCTTATCTAGTTCGATGATTCTTGCTTCGACTTGCTTGCCAATGTATGGCGATAGATCGCGTACGCGACGCATCTCAACAAGGGATGCAGGAAGGAAGCCGCGTAGACCGATATCGACGATCAAGCCACCTTTCACAACTTCAATAACCGTTCCAACAACAACTTCGTCTCGCTCTTTCTTTCCTTCAATCTCGCCCCAGGCCTTCTCGTATTGGGCGCGCTTCTTGGAGAGGATTAAGCGACCTTCTTTATCTTCCTTCTGTAGAACGAGCGCTTCAATCCGCTCGCCAATTTTCACTAATTCACTTGGATCTAAGTCATGGCGAATTGATAACTCGCGTGAAGGAATTACACCTTCAGTCTTGTATCCAATATCTAGAAGTACTTCGTCGCGATCTACTTGAACGACGACTCCTGAGACTAAATCTCCATCATTGAAATTCTTGATTGTGCCTTCGATTGCGGCGAGGAAATCTGCTGCTGTTCCGACATCATTTAACGATATTTGAGTTGACAAGTTACTCCGTGGGGAAATTTTCTAGTAGGGCACGCTTAAAGTCCGACTCCAATTTGAATTGGGTATTTCCTTCTAGGTCTAAGGTGATACAAGATCCCCAAGCGCGGAGCGCAAGATTACTTTCAATAGTGGATAGGGGTCAATTTGGACCCCAGTGGTTGGACCCCAGTGGTTGGACCTTAGTGGGCGGCTAGATCCCAACTCTTTCCGAAACCTACATTGACATCAAGCGGGGCTTTGAGCGGGTAAGCCCCTCCCATATCTCGTCGCACCAACTTTTCAAGTCGTTCCGCTTCACCTGGAGCAACTTCGAAAATCAACTCATCATGAACTTGCAACAAAAGTCGAGATTTCAGTCCCTCGTTCGCTAAAGACTTCGCCACATTTAGCATTGCAACTTTGATGATGTCCGCTGCTGAACCTTGTATTGGGGCATTTAGCGCGGCACGTTCGGCGACTTCGCGCCGCTGCCGGTTCTCATGATTTAGATCTGGAAGATAACGTCTCCGACCCAAAATCGTCTCGGTATATCCCCGCTCCCGGGCAACTCGCACCACCTCTTTCAAATAATCTTGAATTCCGCCAAAGCGCTCAAAGTACTTTCCCATGAGGGCGCTCGCTTCGGCCGGTGCAATATCTAGTTGTTGCGCCAGTCCGAATGATGAGAGCCCATATGCCAGTCCATATGACATAGCTTTTATTTGGCGACGCATCTCGCTATCAACTTCTTTAATTGGAATTCCAAAAACTTGTGACGCAACCGTTGTGTGCAGATCTTCTCCTTCATGAAATGCTTTTAGCAAGCCCTTGTCTTCCGAAAGGTGCGCCATGATCCGCATCTCAATTTGACTGTAGTCCGCCGTCATTAAGTCGACATAGGGAGCTTGCGCTACAAACGAGTTGCGAATCCTTCTTCCCTCATCGCTTCTGATCGGAATGTTCTGAAGATTCGGATCGGTTGATGAGAGTCTTCCCGTTGCAGCAACGGTCTGTTGAAAGGTCGTATGTATTCGTCCATCAGATGCAATTGCGCTAATTAGTCCTTCGACAGTAGTTCTCAACTTCGCAACTTCTCTTATTCGAAGCAGGTTCTGAAGGACTGGATGGCTGGTCTTTGCGAACAACCACTCTAAAGATTCGGCATCAGTGCTAAATCCGGTCTTTATTTTCTTAGTTTTCGGTAAACCCAACTCATCGAAAAGGATTACTTGCAATTGCTTGGGCGAGGAGACATTGAAATCTCGGCCGGCAGCTTTGTAGGCCGCCGATGTGGCTGCGAGTTCTTCACTTGCAAAGAACGCCTGGAGGGCGTTTAACTCATCTCGATCTACACCAATACCGATGCGCTCCATCTGTGCCAATAGATGCAGGCTAGGCATTTCAAGATTGGTAAATAGATCTCCCAATTCACGATTTTTAAGTTCAGATTCAAGCACTTCATGAAGTTCAAATAGATAGGCAGCAATTTCGGGTTGTGCTGAATCTCCAAACAAACCTTCTTGTTTTGCAGGCAAGGTGATGCCTAGATACCTACCCAATAACTCTTCGATTTCAAGGTCTCTTGTTCCAGGATTAACTAGGTATGCTGCAAGCTCAATATCAAAAGTACAAGATGTGAGAACTTCGCGCCGGATTAACGCTTTAGCGCCGTAGGCAATCAATTCAGGGTGGGCTGGAATCTGCAGACCATCGATAGGTGCTGAGATCACATGCTGGTTATCGAAAGCAATAGCTACGCCCACTCCAGTGTCTAGTAGCGCAATAGGTCCCTCGGCCTTTGCTAACTTAGCTTCCAGCTCTTTTGTACTAAGTGTTTCAACTTTTATCTTTCGGGTCTTCAAAACTGTTTTTTGGGAGGGCGTTTCTTTCTCGGCACCCGATAGCGCTGCCGCTCGATCTCTAAGCGCCTTGATCTCAAGTTTTTCAAATAGAGCGGTCGATTTAGCCGAATCGATGCCGCTCCACTTCAAGTCTTCTAGTTCTACATCGATTGGTACATCGCTTTTTAGCTGAGTCAATTCTCGGTTCTTTATTACAGAGGCTAGAGATGAG
>RGYL01000270.1 GCA_010032085.1 Actinomycetota bacterium | reverse complement strand
AAGTGAGTTTTCTGAAGCGCTCTCGACTTTGAAAAACTCCAAAGGAGTTGTGATAGATCTTCGAGATAATCCTGGAGGCTTGATTGAAGAAGCGGTATCAATCGCGGAGGAATTTATAGGTCGCGGAACAATAGTTTCTTATAGAGCAAATGGAGAAGAGAGAGTCTTTACTGCCAATAATCCCAAGCCTTCCTCAGTGCCGGTTGTCTTATTAATCAACAAAGGAACAACAAGTGCAGCCGAGATTCTTGCCGGTGCATTTCAAGATCGAAATAGAGGAGTAGTAATCGGACAAACCTCTTTTGGCAAAGGCTCCGTTCAAGAATTTATGACCCTTAAGGATGGTTCTAAGTTGGAGCTAACAGTTGCTCTTTACTTAACACCAAGCGGGCGGACAATCGAAGGGGTCGGCGTTGTTCCTGATCTTCGAGTTTCGGATTCCGAGATGAAGATCAAGGCGCTTCAGATTCTTGGTGGCTTAGCGCAATTGGGTTCGAAGAGCTAACTTCAAGCGCGTTTCAAGGTACTTTTCATTTTGATTCCGATTCATTCATTACCCTTTACCCATGGTGAAGGAATCGGATTGATTGCCCAGAATAAGAAGGGGCGTCATGACTACTTCATCGATGAGGTATTTGAAGCTGGTTTAGTACTTCAGGGAACTGAGGTTAAGAGTCTTCGGGCGGGGCGGGCAACTCTTACCGATGGATATGCCTCTGTGAAAGAAGGAGAACTCTGGCTTAGTGGTGTTCATATTCCGGAATACAACGAAGGTTCTTGGACTAATCATGAGCCAAGAAGAGAGCGGAAACTCTTATTACAGAAGCGAGAGATTTCAAAACTGATTGGAAAGCTGAAGGAGTCAGGTTTGACTTTGATTCCCTTATCGCTCTATTTCAAAGATGGAATCGTGAAAGTCGAAATGGGTTTAGCGCGCGGTAAGAAAGCCCACGACAAACGAGAATCTTTGAAGGAACGACAGGCATCACGAGAAATTGATCGAGCGTTATCGCAGAGGTCTTCGGGAAAGTCATCGGGGAGAGGTACTCGCCGTAAAGATTTTGAAGACTAGTTGAGCAGAGAGTTAACCAACTTCGCCTTTTATACAGCTGGTTTTAAAGCAACTTCGCCTTTGATGCGGCTGGGAATAAAGCAACTTCGCCTTTGATGCGGCTGGGAATAAAGCAA
>RGYL01000269.1 GCA_010032085.1 Actinomycetota bacterium | reverse complement strand
AAATGTATAATCCAACCAGGCGGATCAATTAAAGACGATGAAGTAATTGCAGCAGCTGATAAAGCTCAAATTGCAATGGTATTTACTGGAATTAGAAATTTTAGACACTGATCATATCAATCTTAGACGCTAAGATAAAATCACTTAAAGAAAGACCTTTAATTGCATGGGTGTAAATATTTACCTCTGCATAACCCCAACCGAATTTTAGATCTGGGTGGTGCCCTTCTTCTTCAGCAATTTGTGATAATTTATTAATAAATCCTAAACTTTCTTCAAAATTTTTAAATTTAAAAGCCTTTGTTAAGTAAAATGCTTTTTTTTCATTAATTAAAACTTTCCAATCAGATAAAAATTTTAAATATTCATCAATTTGATCTTTGGTAAATGGAGGAATGTCACCTCTACAAGGGACGCATTTTTTTTTATGAAGTTCCATTATTTAATTACTAACATATTTAGAAACAAAAACTAAATCAGACCTAATCCAATTAACAAAAGAATAATGATTCAACAGCATATGTTTGTATATTTCAGAGTTAATAACACTTTGAATGTTATGATAATAAAATTCCTGTTTTTTTAAAGAATTATCTGTAAATTCTACCACCACAATATCTGGTAAATATTTTTCTAAACTAAATCCTTTTAAAACATTCATCTCAAAACCCTCAACATCTATTGTTAATAAATTAATTTTTTTATTAGCATAAGGAGAATTTTCAATAATATTATCTAAAGTGTTTGTTTTTATTTTTTTTATTTCCTTCGCGTTGCTTCCTCTAGAAAAATATGTCTCTTTACTCAATGTATTGATGGCAGATTTGTTGTGGTAAAAAAAAAAATCCATCTCTCCTATTCTATCTGCAATAGCTACTTGTTTATTAGTCGTCCACTCTGGGATATTGATTTTATCAAAGTCTGGGCAATCATTCCACACTTTAATCGCTTTGAAGAATTCTAGTTTATTGACTGAGAATTGATGACCGACCTTGTTATCCAGTGTGATAAAATCCCATTGTTTACTACAACCCCAATTAATGATGTAGTCAGTGTATCGTGGCTGATACTTGGTACTTTGTTTAGACACACGAAGTACTGGAATGTTCAACTTTTGTTTCAACAGAGTTGATAATCCACGTACTGAGTTTGATCCGACTTTGTATCCGATAATGGCAACTCGTTTGTACATTCTGACT
>RGYL01000268.1 GCA_010032085.1 Actinomycetota bacterium | reverse complement strand
TAGACTTTTCATCTAAAGCCCCAAAAAAAGAAGCTTTAGCATATATTATTGATAGTAACTCGTTATTTTTAGACATAACTAAAAAAATAAAATTTTTAGGAAATATAAATATTTTAAGGAAAGATATTTTATCAATAAACGAAAATAATTTTTTTAACGAAGTTACTTTTAAGAACCTAACAAAAGAAAATTATAGTCTTATTATTTTTGCTTCTATGAATAATTTATCTTTATTATCAAAATTTAAGCTAAGAAAAGTTATAGATAAGCCTTATAAAGAAAAGGCGTATGTATTTAATTTATTTCATAAAAAAATCGACAATAAGTCAGCAAGGCAATTTTTTTTAAAAGATGGGCCTCTTGCCTTTCTTCCAGTCTCAAATTCAGAAACTTCAGTTATCTGGTCAATTAAAAATAATTCTGTTAATGAAAAAATTGTAAATAATAAGAAAGATTTATTAAAATTTTTTAATATTCATTTCAAAGAACTATTTAAAGAAATAATCTTAATTTCTAAACTTCAAAAGTACAATTTAAATTATAATTTTAATAAACTAATAGATTCTAAAAGAATTTTATTATTTGGAGATATTGCAAATAAAATTCATCCAATTGCAGGCCAAGGTTGGAATATGACTTTACGAAATATTTTTTCTTTAATTAAAGTTATTAAGCATAGCCAAAATTTAGGCTTTGAGATTGGTAATGATATTTTTATTAAAAAATACTTAAATGAAGTTAATTCAAATAATTTTATTTTTTCATCATTAATTGACGGTGTGAGAGGGATTTTTGATATTAAAAATACTACTTACGCTAGTTTAAGAAAAAATGTTTTAGTTAATCTCAATCAAAACGCATTTATTAAAAAAAATTTAATTGATTTAGCAAACAAAGGATTATTTGTTTAATTTTTCAATCTTAAGTAATTTTTTTTTAAGATTAATTCCTCCTCTTGCTGAATATCCACCTAATGAACCATCTGATCTAATGATACGGTGACATGGAATGTAAAGGGGCAATCTGTTTTCTCCACAAATTTTTCCAACTAAACGAGGATGTATTTTTGTTTGTTTAGAAATGTTTTTATAGGAAACACATTTTCCATAAGGAACCTTTTTAATTTCCTTCCATATTTTTAATTGGTTTTTTGATCCAGTTACTTTTGTTTTAAAAGTTAGTTCTTTTCTTTTTTTATT
>RGYL01000267.1 GCA_010032085.1 Actinomycetota bacterium | reverse complement strand
TGGCTTTGACCGGCAAAGACCCCGGCGTTGACCAGGAGGTTGGAAGATTGAATGGCTGGATTGGCATTCTCAAATCCAATGAAGCTCAGAGCCGAAGCATTGTAATTGAGGGCAAGGGATATGGCGCCAATACCGTTCCCGTATTGAACTTGAACAGGGATAGAGATGGTGTCTCCGATACAGCCAGGGGTATTGTTGATGGATGTAATAACAGGGGCCCTGTCCACGGTGAGGTTGAGGGTCACGATGGAATCGCAACCGTTGGCAGCAGCGCCATCGCAGGTAATGGTATAGGTTCCAGCCGTGTTGAAGGATTGCCCACAAACCGTGAAGGACCCTTGGAACGGAATGTTTTGGGAGATGGTGCTGTAGGATGGGTTATTGACGGTAATGTTGCCGTTATTAAACACGGTACCGGCAATGGGGTTGGCCATGGAATCAGCGAGTTCGCAGTTGCCTGGAGTTGCTAGATCAAAGGCCAGTGCTGAAGAGGCTGTTCCTACAAATCGCAAGTTGAAGAGGAGCCCATTGACATTAATGGCATTGATATCAAACCAACCGGCGCGGATTTGGGTTTGTCCGTTGAAATTTCCGGCGTTGATGATGATGGAAGAAGCCACAGCAGCGTTGACTTGGGTGGCATCCACAAAGGTCAAATTGGCGGCATTGTAGTTGATAGCGAGTGATATAGCCCCTACACCGTTGGCGCTGTAGGCATAAACAGGAACGGAGACGGTATCGCCTGCGCATGTTGTCGCAGTTCCAATATTGACAGCAGGTGAAACGGTTAAGTTAAGGGTTACCACAGAGTCGCAACCGTTGGCAGCCACACAGACTTTGGTGTAAGTGCCTGTGGTGTTATAGGCTTGTCCACAAACCGAGAAAGAAGTTCCGTAGGGAATGGTTTGTGAAATGGTGGTTGGGGTTGCCAACGGCTTAACGATCACATTCACGACGGCAGAAGTTGCGGAGCAACCGTTTCCTTCGGAGGAGTTGGTGACAACGACGGAGTAAGCGCCTGCGGTGTTGGCGGAATAAGAAGCGGCTGTGGCTCCGTTGATGGCATTGCCGTTGAGGTTCCATTGGTAGGTGAACCCTGCGCCGGTATTGGCGTTGAGGGTTACCGAGGATCCTTGACAGACGGAGACGCTACCGGCGCTAAGCCCTGTGGCGGAGATTGTAGCGGAAGGTCTGGTACG
>RGYL01000266.1 GCA_010032085.1 Actinomycetota bacterium | reverse complement strand
GGAACTTGATACCCAGGCCCGACGGGAACTGGTGCGCCGGAACTTGTTCCGCCAGATGAAACATCAATAAGGTCAACTCCGGCGCTTTTCAATAACTTACAGAGTTCAACTGATTCATCAATAGTCCATCCATCTTCGAGCCAATCAGAGGCTGAGATACGAGCAAAAAGTGGCATGGCATCGGGAATTGCCTTTCGGACCGCTTCAGTAATTTCAATAAAAAATCGAATTCGATTTTCAAAAGAGCCACCGTACTCATCATTACGCTTATTTGAGATTGGAGATAAGAATTGATGAATTAAATAGCCGTGTGCGGCGTGAATCTCAACTAAATCAAAGCCGGCCATAACAGCGCGCTTTGCTGAATCTGCGAATGACTTAACTAGTGTTTTTATCTCCGCTACCGTCAACTCTTTCGGAACTGGATATTTCCCACCAAAAGAAATAGCGCTCGGGGCAACACAGTCCCATCCGCCCTCACCTTTACTTGCCATCGGATGATCACTCCAAGGCGGAAGGCAGGAGGCTTTTCTTCCGGCATGAGCCAACTGAATTCCAATTTTTGTTCCCATCGAATGGGCAAAGGCGACGATTGGTTTGAGGCGCTCAGTTTGGGCCTCATTCCAAATACCGAGGCATGCAGTTGAGATTCGTCCCTCAGGAACTACGCCACTTGCTTCCATCATTATCAATCCGGTTCCGCCAGTGGCAAAGGAACCGATATGAACGTCATGCCAACTCGTTGCGACTCCATCAATTGCTGAGTATTGGCACATCGGACTTACCCAGATTCGATTTGGAAAAGTCACACCACGGATGGTGAGTGGATCAAAGAGCGAACTCATGTCCGAAGCCTAATAGAGCCCATGATTAGGGCTAATTTGGGATAGTTGGCACATGGTCCGCCGCATCGCTCCCTTTCGTGACTTTCTTAAAAGAGAGAGTTCTTCCGGAATTATCTTGCTGATTGCGGCAATTCTTGGATTACTTGCTGCGAATTCACCGATTTCCGAAAACTATCATCGATTTTTAGAAATTGATTTTACGATTGATTTTGCCGGCATATTTCTAGAGATGACAGTCCTCAAATTAATCAACTATGGCTTGATGACAATCTTCTTTTTTGTGGTGGGACTTGAGATAAAGCGTGAAATTTCCTCGGGTCATCTCTCTAAATTAAAGCAGGCCGCAGCCCCATT
>RGYL01000265.1 GCA_010032085.1 Actinomycetota bacterium | reverse complement strand
AGTTTTGAAATGGCTTTCTTTGTATTTGTGCGATTTAAAGTAAAACCGGGATCGGTAGAAAAATTCCTTCCTGAACTTGAGAAGGCAGCGAAGTCAACGTGGACTGAAATTGGTTGCCTTCAGTACGAATATGCCATAGATGCTGCCGATGAGAACGCTGTGATTCTCTTTGAGAAATATGTAGACCAAGCTGCATTTGAAGTTCATCGCTCAATGGATTATCTAAAAAGTTTTCGCTCCGCAGTCTCCGAACTATTTGACGGCGAGCCTTTGATTATTCGGGGCTCACGAGATTTGACTATTTAGCCCTAAAACTCTTCAAGTCAAATTTAGAAACCGGAACTCCTTCAATACCAACATCGATACAGAAGAGGTTTCCCGCAAGAGGACTAAGTTCTTTGCCCTCAATATCGAGAGATGCAGTTGTTATGAAGAGATTGGAAGTTCCCGTCTCAAATGCGCAACTTGTTATTTGGTTTACAGGCATTTCTATTGTGTGAGTGAGTTTTCCCTCTTTTGAGAAACGTCTAACCACCGAACCTCCGAAGAATGCAACCCAGATACCACCATCTTTATCAGAACACATTCCATCAGGAATACCAAAAGTAGCCGGAAATTCAATAAATGTCTTAAAGTCAATAGAAGTTGGATCGTTGAGTGAGTATGCCGAAGAAAGTACCGAATTTAGTGCGGAATCAATGTAATAGATAACGTCATTTTCTAGGTTCCATGCAATTCCATTGGAAACCGTAACGCTCTCTCTAATTCGGGCGCACGTTCCGTTTGCTATTAGATAGAAAGAGCCGGTGGGGCGTTCTCCATCTCCCATGGTTCCCCCGAGCAATCTTCCCATTGCATCGCACTTTGCATCATTCATACGATTACTTGGAATTTCCCTCTCAATTTCAAGCAATAGCTCCAAGTTCTCCCCATTAAAGTCAACGAGGTAGATTCCATCATTCATGGCAAGAAGAAGATTCGATTCATTGGTCGGAATGACGGCTCCGGGGCTGAGTTCAGTTGGGAAAGAATCTAGAGTATTTGCAGATGGTTTGAAGGTATAGACCTTTTTGCCAAAGATATCAACGAAGTGAAGTCGGTCCTGCTCTAAATCCCAAACGGGTCCTTCGCCTAATTGACAACGCGAATTAGCTGCAACCTCTACATTTTTTAAGCTTACTGTTGAAGTTCCACTTGTAA
>RGYL01000264.1 GCA_010032085.1 Actinomycetota bacterium | reverse complement strand
TTAAATAGATTAGCTCGCGACGGCTTTGGCGAAGGATCTAGAAATAACTCATTGTTTAATATTGCCATATATTTTAAACAATCGGATCCAGATTCTTGGCAAGATAAAGTCGTTGCAGCTAACTTAAAATACATGTCTCCACCATTACCAAATGGAGAAGTACAACAGTTATTAAAATCTGTTGGTAAAAAAGGTTATGATAAATACAGATGTAAACTTCCTCCAATTGTGGATGTTTGTAATCCATCTTTATGCAGAACTAAAAAATTTGGCGTTGGTGATGGAGAAGAAGTAATGCCTAAACTTAGTAATTTAACTAAATACAATTCTAATCCACCACAATACTTTTTAGATATTGGAGAAGAAACCGAAGATAAAAAACAAAAAAGAGTTGAATTAAAAGCAGAACAACTAGCTAGTCCTGCATTATTTTCATTAGCAATGTTAGAGAAAGCAGATTTATTAGTACCTAAATTAAAAGAAAAAGATTGGAGAGAGTTTTATTTAAAACCTTTAATGGAAAAGTTAGAAACTGTTCAACCTTTAGAATCATTAGATCCTAAAAATCAAATCATTTCATTGCTACAAGATTGGACTACTAATAGACAAAGTGCAAGAACTATGGATGATATCTTTAATAAACTTCCATATACAGATGATAAAAGAGAATTTACATATTTTAGAATGGAAGACTTTTTTAACTTTTGCAAAAAAAATCATCTCTATAATCTTGTGGACTCATCATTTTATCTCTGGCCATACTTAATGATTTAAATGCGAGTGAATGTAATGTTTTGAAATAAGTTAAATCACGTTCTGGGCTTAATCCAAATTTTTCTGCTGCTCTTGTTGCTGCTTCTCTTGCAGCTTTTTTGGTAAAAGAAAAATAACCTATTTCTCTTGGTTTAATTCCTTGTTTAATAAATTCATCAACCAAGTTTAACAATGTTGTTGTCTTTCCTGTTCCAGGTGGACCTAATATTATTGTTTTCATATTTCTTTAACCTCCTTTCCAATATCTCTTTTTGCAATTTTACTTTTTCATATTGTTCTTTTAACAATCTGTATTTTAAAAACCAATTAATACCTATCATTAAAAATGTTGCTCCTGATATTTAATTGGTGATACTGTTGTATTTATTTTTTTCATTGTTCTAATCTTAACCAATCTAGGTTGTTGACCTTTAATTCTAACTCTTG
>RGYL01000263.1 GCA_010032085.1 Actinomycetota bacterium | reverse complement strand
CGAAATTTCGCAGCTGAGGTATCTAAAGAGCGTGAGGCGCTTGCCGATCTTGAGATTCGCAACTCTGGACATACTCGGGGTAATGCGCTTTGGGAAGCAGATAACGTCGCAAATGTTCTGAATTATTACGCTGCAGCCCCAGAGCGATTGTTTGGACGCCAGATTCCAGTTCCAAATGGAATAGATGTGACATTCAAAGAACCGCTGGGAGTTATTGGCGTGATTGTGCCGTGGAATTTCCCGATGCCAATTGCAGGATGGGGATTTGCCC
Source organism: Actinomycetota bacterium (assembly GCA_010032085.1). Lineage (GTDB taxonomy): Bacteria > Actinomycetota > Actinomycetes > Nanopelagicales > Nanopelagicaceae > MAG-120802. The sequence continues at coordinate 929 of RGYL01000263.1, read as the reverse complement.
CCGCTCTTGCAGCTGGTAACTGCGTGGTTTTAAAGCCAGCCGAGTACACGCCACTAACAGCGATGAAGCTCGGTGAGATTGCCAAGAAAGTCGGAATCCCCGATGGAGTATTTACCGTAATTACCGGTAAGGGATCAGTTGTGGGCGCGCGCTTTGTTACGCATCCCGCAGTGCGAAAGATTGTTTTTACCGGTTCCACCTCGGTTGGTAAATCGATAATGGCTGGGTGTGCTGACCAAGTTAAGCGAGTAACTCTTGAGCTTGGCGGTAAGAGCGCCAACATCATCTTTGCAGATGCTGATATCGATAAGGCGGCCGCTAATGCGCCGGGAGCAGTATTTGATAATGCTGGTCAGGATTGCTGCGCTCGTTCCAGATTATTAGTTGAGAAGAAGATATTTGATCAATTCATGGAAAAGTTCGAGGTTGCAGTAAAGAAATTCCGTGTAGAGGATCCAACGCTTGCAAGCGCTGAGATGGGACCGCTAATTTCAAAGAAACAATTCGAAACCGTAACTTCTTATTTAGATGAGAAAGTGGCATTTACAGGAAGTGCGCCAAGTGGCAAAGGTTTCTGGCTGGCGCCACATGTCTTGCTCGCTAAAGATACGAGCGCTCGTTCTTGGCGGGAGGAGATTTTCGGTCCAGTCGTATCGGTACTTGCCTTTGAAGACGAAGCAGATGCAATTAAGAAAGCAAATGATTCGGAGTACGGACTTTCCGGATCAATTTGGACAAGAGATCTAGCGCGTGGATTGAGAGTAGCCCGGGGAGTTGAGTCAGGTAATCTCTCTGTAAATTCCAACTCATCGGTTAGATATTGGACTCCTTTTGGTGGTTTTAAACAATCTGGTCTCGGGCGTGAACTAGGACCTGATGCGCTAGATGCATTTACTGAAGTTAAGAATGTCTTCTTCTCAAACGAATGA
>RGYL01000262.1 GCA_010032085.1 Actinomycetota bacterium | reverse complement strand
AAGCGAGAGAGCGTCTAGAAGTGAAATTAAAGGATAAGAAAAGCCAACATGGCGGTCGCAGCGCATACGCAATAAGCGATGAGGCTGGAATTGTGGCTATGCCAAACATGTTCGATTCCTTCGCTGGTGTTTTTTCGCCGCTCATTGATTCGCAGTTGCGCAATATGAGCAGCCGCGCCGGAGTCAGAGCGAGGGGAGTCAGCAGCTTTGATTTCAAGGGAGCCGCGTTGCTCGCCACGAAGGTCTCCGGGATGAATTCTTCGATGTTGCGAGCGAGAGGGTCCAGCAGCAGCCCAACAGCGAATTTGGCCATGTTTAGAGGCGATTGTGAGAACGAATTTAGTCTCAAGATCAATCACATCAGCCCAATCCAAGACGATAGTAGAGAAGGGATTCTTGATTCCGATTCCAATATCGGTAAAGAGAATGCTCGGTCTTTGGATGTAAGCAAAGACAGAGAAGGTCAAAAGCGTCATGAAGGCGATAAATGCGATGTTTGCGCCGCTGGAATAGTTACCGCCCTCGAAGGCGGTGTAGAGCATGCCAGCACAGAATATGTAACCCATGATGGTGTAAACGCGGGCTCCGCGAGCGCGAAAAATTTCAGGGTTGCCACCCGTTTGATGGAGTCTTCGATAGGGGTTATCACTCATGAGTAAACCGATCCTAAAGGTAGAAGATTTCTCAGTCGACTTCTGGGTCGATGGAGTTTGGTATCCAGCCGCAGTAAAGATGAATTTTGAACTTCATCCGGGCAAAGTGCTCGCAATCGTTGGCGAGTCGGGCTCAGGAAAGTCGACCACCGCACTTGGTTTGATGGATCTTCTTGCAACCAATGCGCGTAGAACCGGAAGTGTTCTTGTTAAAGATGTAGATATGATCAAAGCAAAGGGGTCGGTGCTCCGTAAGTTCCGTGGCAAGGAAGTTGCTTACATTTTCCAAGAGCCAATGACGGCTCTAAATCCGGTCTACACAATCGGTTTCCAGATCGTAGAAACTCTCCGCAATCACTTTGATATGGGTCCAAAGACGGCTCGGGAGCGCGCGATTGAGTTATTGACGATGGTGGAAATTCCAAACCCAGAGCAATCCTTTGATAAGTACCCACATCAACTTTCCGGTGGCCAGCGTCAGCGTGCGATGATCGCCCAAGCACTTGCCTGTGATCCTGGGCTTCTAGTCGCTGATGAACCAACCACCG
>RGYL01000261.1 GCA_010032085.1 Actinomycetota bacterium | reverse complement strand
TTAACATTAAACGGTGATGGAATAAGCTCAGGCGGAGCTTTAAGAAATATAAGTGGTGATAACACTTATCAAGGAACAATTGATATTTCATCATCAGCATCTGGTGTTAGAATTAACTCTGACTCTGGAACATTAACATTAAGCGGAAATATTACTAACGGTTCACAACTTCTTTTAATTGGCGGAGCTGGAGATACGGTGGTTAGTGGAATTATTGGTAATGGAGCAGGTGAGTTTTGGAAGGCTGACTCTGGTACAGTAACTTTAACAGCAACAAACACTTACACTGGTTTGACAAAAGTTCTTGGTGGAACTTTAGTTTTAGATAAAGCAAGCTCTACAACAGGAACAGTGATTGATGACAGTGCTGCTATAACTATTAATGGTGGAATTTTAAAATTAAATGATCTTTATGAGATTTTGGATACCGTTACATTAACAAATGGATCAATTACTGTTGCATCAGCTGGAAATGGTTTGCTTGCTAGTACTTATTTATTAAACCCAACATCTGGAACAACGCATGCGATTGATGCAATCTTAGATGATAATTTTAGATCAACACTTACAATGAACGGATCGAGCGGAACTGTTGTTACATTAAATGCCGTAAATACTTATTTAGGTAAGACAACAATTAACGGTGGTACTTTAAAATTGGGCGTAGATAATGTTATGCCAAATACAAGTGAAGTCGTTATAGCAAATACATCTGGAGCTATTTTAGATGTGAATGGCAAGACTGATACTATTGGTTCATTATCTGGAGGCGGAACTTCAGGTGGTAATATTACCTTAGGTACAGGCGGAGCTTTAACCGTTAATCAATTCACATTTGGAATTTATGGAGGAGTTATAAGTGGTGATGGTTCATTTACAAAATCAGGATATGGAACTTTATGGTTAGACCGAGCTAATACTTATACTGGCGGAACTACTATTGCAGGCGGGGAAATTATAGCTGGCGTGACTAATGTTTTCCCTAATACTTCACTAACATTTACAGGAACAAGTAAACTGCTATTTATATTTAGTGGTGTTACTCAAAATATTGGCTCATTATCAACGGCTGATGGAGTAACTGGAGCTCAAATAAATTTAGTGAGTAGATCTAATGTTTTAACTGTTAATCAATCAACGGATGGAACTTATTCAGGAACTATTATTGGTGGCGGAGCTTTAACTAAAGCTGGATCTTCAACATTAA
>RGYL01000027.1 GCA_010032085.1 Actinomycetota bacterium | reverse complement strand
CCGTCCTAATTCATGCATCACAAATCCGCTTAGCGTCTCGTAAGGCCCTTCGGGAACCTCAACCCCCGTCTGTTCAGCGAGATCATCAAGTGCGATTAGCCCGTCAATTTCAAATACACCGGTTTTTTGAGTGTTTGAAACCTCTTCCGAATGATCATCGTATTCGTCATGGATATCGCCTATGAGAGTCTCTACCAAATCTTCCATAGTAACGACTCCATCAGTACCGCCGTATTCATCAAGGACGATAGCAATTTGTTGACGCTTCGAGCGCATCTCGGTAAGTGCAGGGAGAACACCTTTTGTTCCGGGAAGAAAGATGATAGGACGCACTAGATCCATAACCGTCTTGCTGTTATCTGGGCGCTCCAATAAATCTCGAGCGTGAATAAAGCCGATTACCTCATCACTACTGCCCCGAACAACCGGGTAGCGCGAATGCTGTTTTTCAATGGCAATCGCTGTTGCTTGATTTAGCGAAAGACCAGCATCCATAAAATCAACTTCAGTTCTTGGAACCATTACTTCATGAATTGAGCGATCACTTGCATTGAAAACTTCTTCAACGATGTCCCGCTCTTCTTCAGTCAACGCTTTATGACCGGTGACTAAATCAACTAGCTCCTCTTCGCTTATCTCCTCGCGCGAAGCCTTGGGGTCAATACCGAAGGCGCGCAGCACTAAATCTGAGGAATGCGCTAATAACCAGATAAGCGGTCTAAATACGACGCCGATGATTGAGACGGGGGTAGCAACCGCTAGGGCAATCTTCTCGGTCTTATGGAGAGCCACTCGCTTCGGAACTAACTCGCCTAAAACTAAAGAGACATAGGCAATCAAGAGAGTTAAGAGAACTAGTGATAGCGCGCCGGCGATACTTTCAGATAAGCCCCAATTGATGAGCAAGGGGATTAGATAGTCCCCAAGTTGGTCTGCGCCAAAGGCAGCTGAAAGGAATCCAGAGAGCGTGACCCCAACCTGGACAGCGGCTAGGAAATTCTTGGGATGGCTTGCGAGGTAGGCGACTCGGCGACCGCGGCGACCCTGCTCGCTTAAGGCTTTGACTTGGCCTTCGCGAAGGGAGATGAGAGCGATCTCGGCGGCTACGAAGATGGAGCCGAGCAGGATAAAAGTGAGTACAACGAAAAGGTCGCTAGCTAGGCCAGCGACCGAAAGGGCACCATCGGGGTCCATAGAGCGGCTAAGGGTAGCCGAGCGGTGAGAATCCTGGCCAAAACCTCTTCCCTCACGCTCATCTCTCGCATAGCCTTCGCCCGTTCCACCTTGCTTCATCCAACGGACCGTCGGGCACGTACCTGCCCGGAGAAGGAAGTGAAAAAATGGCATCAGTCGTATTCAAAGATGCGTCACGCATCTATCCCGGAACTGCAGCACCTGCAGTTGATAAGTTAAATCTCACTGTTAATGATGGCGAGTTTTTAGTTCTCGTCGGCCCATCAGGTTGCGGAAAGTCAACATCACTTCGCATGCTGGCTGGATTGGAAGAGATTGATACTGGAGCAATCTTTATTGGCGATCGAGATGTAACAAATGTTGCGCCAAAAGATCGCGATATCGCGATGGTCTTCCAGTCATACGCGCTCTACCCACATATGACGGTTGCAGAGAATATGGGTTTCGCTCTAAAAATTGCGGGCGTTTCAAAGGAAGAGCGGGAGCGCCGTGTCCTTGAAGCTGCAAAACTACTTGATCTTGAGCCTTACCTAGAGCGCAAACCAAAAGCGCTTTCTGGTGGCCAACGTCAGCGCGTTGCTATGGGCCGGGCAATTGTTCGCGAACCACAAGTCTTCTTAATGGATGAACCGCTTTCAAACTTAGATGCAAAGTTGCGTGTAGCGACTCGTACCCAAATTGCAGCGCTACAGCGCCGTCTTGGTATCACAACTGTTTATGTAACACATGACCAGGTCGAAGCTATGACTATGGGTGATCGCGTTGCTGTGCTCAAAGATGGTCTATTACAGCAAGTTGATACCCCGCGTAATCTCTACGATTCACCAGCAAATGCTTTCGTTGCTGGCTTTATTGGCTCACCTGCCATGAATCTATTGATAGCCCCAGTTTCTGGTGGCAGCGCAAAGCTCGGACACCTCGATGTCTCTGTTCCAGCATCGGCTGGAAGTTCTGTAATTGTTGGTATCCGTCCGGAAGGATTTGAGCCCGCTTCTAAGGGATTTGAAATCCAAGTAGAAGTTGTCGAGGAACTTGGCGCAGATGCGTTCGTCTACGGCAAACCAATCGATTCAGCGGTTAAGTTCAACAATGCCAGCGATGAAGGCGCTCAGGTAATTGTTCGTTGGGATCCAAAGAACCCTCCGAAGGCTGGTCAAACAGTCACAGTTGCCGCGAAGAAAGATGCAGTTCACCTATTTGATGCGAAAACCGGAGTCCGCATCTAGTTGAATCTTCTTACTTCATAGCTTTCTTTAGATTCTCATCTATCGCAGCTAGGAACTCTTGGGTATTTAGCCACGGAGCATCGTTGCTGATTAAGAGCGCTAGATCTTTTGTCATCTTCCCGCTCTCTACAGTTTCTATGCATACGCGCTCCAAAGTAGCTGCAAAGTTAGCGACTTCTGGGGTGCTATCTAGCTTCGCGCGATGCTGGAGACCTTGAGTCCAAGCAAAAATAGATGCGATTGGATTTGTTGAGGTCGCCTTACCTGCTTGGTGATCGCGATAGTGACGAGTGACTGTTCCATGAGCAGCCTCTGCTTCAACGGTCTTGCCATCTGGAGTCATGAGTACTGAGGTCATTAACCCAAGTGAGCCATAACCTTGCGCGACGGTATCGCTCTGGACATCGCCATCGTAATTCTTGCAAGCCCAGATATAGCCACCTTCCCAACGAAGTGATGTAGCCACCATGTCATCGATTAGGCGATGGTCATACTCAAGTCCATACTTCTTAAACTCATCCTTAAATTCACTTTCGAAGATTTCTGCGAAGATATCTTTGAAGCGACCATCGTAGGCCTTCAAGATTGTGTTCTTAGTTGATAGATAAACCGGATACTTTCTAACCAATCCATAATTAAATGAAGCTCGAGCGAAATCGCGAATGGATTGGTCGAGGTTGTACATAGTCATAGCAACGCCAGAGCTTGGGAAATCAAAGACATTGAACTCCATAGGCTTTGAACCATCCGCAGGGGTAAAGGTCACAGTTAGTTTTCCTGCGCCCGGGACTTTGAAATCTGTGGCACGGTATTGGTCACCAAAAGCATGACGGCCAATAACGATTGGCTTACTCCAGTGAGGAATTAGCCTCGGTACATTCTTAATGATGATTGGCTCGCGGAAAATAACGCCACCGAGAATATTGCGAATAGTTCCATTTGGGGACTTCCACATCTGCTTTAAGTTGAACTCTTTGACGCGCGCTTCATCTGGGGTGATGGTCGCGCACTTGACTCCTACGCCATGCTTTTTGATGGCATTTGCGCAATCAATCGTTACCTGGTCGTTGGTGGCGTCGCGATATTCGATTCCGAGGTCGTAGTACTCAAGATTTATATCTAGATAAGGAAGTATGAGTTGTTTCTTGATGAAGTCCCAAATAATGCGGGTCATCTCATCGCCATCAAGCTCAACGACTGTTCCCTGTACTTTTATCTTAGACATGGCTTCCTCTCTAGAGATCTTTCACATCTGCTTGTTTTGATCTAACTGCTTCCGCAGCTCTCTTCAATTCTTCTAACTCTTGCGGGGTGAGTTTGCCTTCCACGACTTTATTAACGCCGGCTCGGCCAATCTCGGCTTCAACGCCTAGATAGACACCGCTAATTCCATACTCGCCTGTAACCCAGGCGCAAACCGGCATGACTTCGCGTGAATCGGTTATGACCGCTCGAGCCATCCGAGCAGCTGCGGCGGAAGGTGCGTAGTAAGCAGAGCCCGTTTTAAGGAGCGCAACTATCTCGGCCCCGCCATTTCTTGTTCGAGTTACTAATTCTTCGATCTCGGCGCCACTTAATAACTCACTTAGCGCTTTTCCATTTACGGTACAGCGACTTGGTACCGGGACCATAGTTTCGCCATGTGATCCAAGTGTTAACGTTTTTACTGAAGAGACTGGGACATTTAATTTTTCAGCCACAAAATGAGTGAAACGAGCGGTATCAAGCATTCCAGCTTGACCCATAACGCGATTGTGCGGGAATTTCGAAGCGATTTGGGCTAGCGCAGTCATCTCATCGAGTGGATTTGATACAACAATTAGAACTGCGTTGGGAGAGTGCTTAGCAATATTTTCAGCAACGCCTCGAACAATGCCAGCATTTACTCCGATTAAATCCATTCGACTCATTCCAGGCTTACGAGGAAGGCCAGCAGTAATTACGACGACATCAGAATTAGCGGTTGCTTCATAACCGGCACCCTCTGCAGTTGTGGACTTGCCAACAAGTTTTGTCTCAAAACCTTCGATAGAACGAGATTGGTTAATATCAAGAGCAATTCCTTCTGGTTTACCCTCGACGATATCGGTTAAAACCACAGTTTCGAAGATGTCATATTCCGCTAATCGAAGTGCGGTGGTTGAACCATAGAAACCAGCACCAACTACAGTCACTTTCCCAGATCTACTCATAGCGGGAGAACCTACCGGCTACCTCCTTGGAAGCGCCAATGCGACTGTAACTAGGGACACAATAAGAAGTATTGGAACAATCAGGTCAATCCTCCTGCGATTACGAAGCCCCGGAATTGAGTAGATGGCGAGCGCTATCGCAAGAGATATCGCACCTAAACGGACTGAATAGAGAGCTGATAACGCAATCGAAATTCCAGCAAGCACAAGTCCCAGGCGCTTCAAGCTTTAGCCCCAATCTCGACAACATTGCGTAGCAGCATTGCCCTTGTCATCGGCCCTACTCCACCAGGGACTGGGGAATATGCAGCAACAACTTGATGAACTTTTGGATCCACATCTCCCAAAAGCTTTTCTCCTACCCGAGTTAATCCAACATCAATTACAACAGCTTTTGCTGAAACCATATCTTCAGTTAGGAAGTGGGCCTTACCGATTGCCGCGACAATAATGTCAGCTCGTTTGGTTAGTTCGGAGAGATTCTTAGTGCCAGTATGCGTAAGAATCACGGTTGCATTAATTTTTTTCTGCGAGAGAAGCAGTCCCAAGGGTCGGCCGACTGTGGCTCCCCTTCCTATTACAACTACTTCCTTCCCAGCCCATGAAATATTGTTTCGCTCAACCAATTCAATTATCGCTTGCGGAGTGCATGGATTAATAGTCTTTTGATTTAATACTAGTTTTCCTAAATTCAATGGATGGAGACCATCCGCATCCTTCTTTGGATCAATTGCCTCCAAAACTTTATCTGTGTCAACGCCTCCAGGTAGTGGAAGCTGAACTATAAATCCCGTGCATTGCGGGTTCTTATTCAATTCAGCTATGGCGTTTAGAATCTCCGTCTGAGTGGCGGTTTTGGGAAGATCGATACGAATGGAAGTTATGCCAACTTCAGCGCAATCTCTGTGTTTTCCGGCAACATATGAACGAGAGCCTGGGTCTTCTCCAACAAGAATGGTTCCCAAACCAAGTCTCTTGCCCTTGATGATCTTCGATAGCTCTGCCTTGATTTCGCTCGCCGCTAACCGGCCATCAAGGATTATTGCCATGAGCGAATTCTAGTTATGTGAGAAGTGACGATTTGCCGCGAAGTAAAGGGTAATTCCTAGCCGTCCGGCAGCAGCAATAATCTCTTCATCACGGATAGATCCACTTGGAGCGATGATTGCACGTACTCCAGCGTGAGCAAGAATCTCTAACCCATCAGGGAAAGGAAAAAATCCATCGCTGGCAGCAACCGCTCCTTCGGCTCGATCTGATGCTCGAGCTACTGCGTTCTTCGCAGCCGCAACCCGACTAACTTCGCCCATTCCAATTCCGACTGTGGCCATATCTCTTGCGATGACTATTGCATTGCTACGCGTGCGCGCCGCACAGCGCCAGGCAAATTCCAAATCTGACTTCACTTCTTCACTTACTAAGTTTCCAGCAACTAGTTTCCAACTATCGCTGAAATCAAGGTAATCACTGCTTTGAAATAAAAATCCACCATTTATCTCACGGAAGTTGAAAGGTTGCGGGGCGCGTTTATCAAGTCGCAAGACGCGCATCCTCTTACGTTGAGCTAGAAGCGCTAGCGCACCACTTGAGTATGAAGGCGCAATCAATACTTCATAAAATCCGGAGATAATCATTTCGGCTAGCTCTTCCTCAATTGGGAAATTAGTTGCTATCACGCCGCCAAAAGCCGAGCTTTCATCTGATTTGAGAGCTTTAGAAAATGAATCCACAGGATCTATGGCGCTAGCGACTCCACAAGGAGCGCCATGCTTAACAATTACTGTTGTGTTCATCTTATGATCAGATGCAATCGATGTTGCACAATCCATATCCAAATAGTTGTTAAACGAGGGCTGCCCGCCCTGAAGAAGCGTTGCCGCCGCCACACCACGTACTCCCGAAACGAATCCATCTTGATGAGGATTCTCACCATAGCGAAGTGGAGTTGCAAGACTTCTAAGAATCGAAAGATCGTATCTAGCCGTTAACTCCAAGGCCGTTCTTGCACATTCAATTTTGAATTCATCCAACGTTCCATCTTGAAGAGCTCTTTCGAATTTCGAGTACTGGGTTGGATCGGTAAGCACAGCAATGCTCTTATGGTTCTTGGCCGCAGCGCGAATTAGCGCTGGTCCACCGATATCGAATTGTTCTTCTCCGTAAAGGTTTACGACCACAACCTCGATGGGTTTTATTCCTAAACGGTTTGCCTCAGAGACGTGGGATGGGTTATCTCGATCAAAGAGAATGGCACCGTGAATGAGCGGGTGGAGAGTCTTTACTCGCCCATCAAATATCTCCTCAGCTCCAGTGAACTCTGCGATACGAGTTACTGTGATGGAATTGCTAGCAAGATAAGAATGAGTGCCGTCAGATGCGAGAATCTTGAAATTATTTTTTAGAAGCAGTCGGGCAAGTTCAATGATTCCGGTCTTTTCAGAAACGGAAAGTAGAGCCCACTTCTCCTCACTCATTGCGTGACCTTATCTTCAGCAAAACTTTTGGAGCGTATATGTAGATAGCAAGGCCAATCAGAACTTCTAGCGTGAGAACGATAGGAAATGCCCACCAAATTGGACCGACTGAAGAGAGATTTGAGGAGAGTAACTCACCGCTACTGGCGCGGGAGAGAATGAAGAGCAGGGTGAAAAATATAAGAGCGAAAGAAATGTAAAACCTCTTAGCTTCTACCTCATCCGAATAGGTACGAATTCCGTACCTTGCAAGGAAAGTGCCCAATGCAATAACTGGGATTGCAAAGAGGAAAACAAATGGATGGCTATTGGAAGGCAGAGCTCCGAGAATAGGGATAGCTGGAATTTCATCGATGCGATGAACAAATGGTGAGAGCAAACTTCCCGCACCAATACTCACTCCGCTGCCTGCAACATAACTTAGGGCAGAGATTGCGATATTTGGGATGTAAAGTATTTGGCCCAAGAGTAGAACTAGGCCACCAAAAACTCCTGGTTCGACGACTTTTGTAAGGTTTACAACTACCTCAAAGTTATACACCAACGATGCGCTCAAAATAATTGATCCAATACCGATTAGTGCGATGGTCATAATCCAGGCGAGGCGTAGCGCCCGTTGCCACGGAAATTGGAGCTTATGATTCGGCAAGGCTCCACTTGCAATAAATATTGCGACATACGAAACTAAAATCAAAACCGGAATCGCTATATAAAACGGGGCTGCGACAGTGCCGCCAAGTGTTGGTAGGGCAATTAAATAAGCAATCCCGGAATAACTAAGCGCTAGTGCAATAATGTAATTGCGCTTATCTCGGCTATTGCTTGGCGAACCAAGTGTCTCGGTCATACGGATAAATCCGCTACGGAGCGCGAAAAACGGAATTA
>RGYL01000260.1 GCA_010032085.1 Actinomycetota bacterium | reverse complement strand
AAGCGTTGTGGACATCGACCAAATAAGGAAATTGTCAGTGAAGCTGAGATGGTCGATCGCATCAAAGCAGCAGTATCTGCTCGAGGTGAAGATTCTTTCTATCTGATTGCACGCACTGATGCTGTGGCGAATGAAGGGGTAGAAAGTGCGATAGCGCGCTCCAATTCCTACATTGCTGCGGGCGCTGACGCAATTTTCGCAGAGGCGATTACTAGCCTTGATGACTATAAGCATTTCACGCGTTCAGTTAAGGCTCCGGTACTTGCAAACATTACGGAATTTGGAATGACTCCTTTGTTCACAGTCGAGGAGTTACGTAGTGCGCAAGTTGCTATGGCGCTCTATCCGCTCTCCGCTTTTCGCGCTATGAACAAGGCAGCGGAGCAGGTATTTGAGGTCATTCGAAAAGAGGGAACTCAGAAATCACTTATAAGTGAGATGCAGACTCGGGAAGAGCTCTATGAAAGAATCAATTATTACGAGTATGAAAAGACTCTCGATAGATTCAACTCTGAGAAACGCGGAGAATGAGCGAGTTTAAAGCGAAGAAATCTGTCGCACTCTCCGGCGTTCCAGCTGGTGCGACCGCTCTATCGACGGTTGGCCAGAGCGGTAACGATCTTCACTATCGTGGCTATGACATTAAAGATCTTGCTGAAAATTGTGAGTTCGAAGAGGTTGCATTCCTTATCCTCTATGGAAAATTACCTAACGTCAGCGAACTTTCGAAATACAAGAGTGAGCTTTCAGAGTTAAGGGGATTGCCAACCCCAGTCCTCACAATTCTCGAAAACCTTCCGAAAACTGCCCATCCGATGGATGTAATTCGCACCGGAGTTTCAGCTCTTGGTTGCCACTCACCCGAACCAATCAATCATGGAGACGATGCCGCTTTAGCTATTGCAAACAAGCTAATTGCTTGCACGCCTTCAATCTTGCTTTATTGGTACCACTTCGCTAACAGCGGTAAGCGAATCACGCTGGAAACGGGCGCAAATTCCGTAGGAGAGCACTTCCTAACACTTCTGCATCAGAGTAAACCGCGAGACTCTTGGATAAAGGCGATGCACGCCTCCCTAATACTTTATGCGGAGCATGAGTTCAATGCCTCCACATTTACCGCGCGGGTAATCGCAGGAACATCCTCAGATATCTATTCAGCCATTACTGGCGCAATTGGCGCATTACGCGGACCAAAACACGGTGGCGC
>RGYL01000259.1 GCA_010032085.1 Actinomycetota bacterium | reverse complement strand
AATTGGGAGATGATGTGGTTTGGAAATAACGCAGCAACCGGAATCCTTCAGCTCTCTAACTGGTTCAAGCCAGGTGGAGTATGGGCCGGTAATGCCAATGTTCCAGATAGCTTGTTGACTGATACAGCTCGTCTCTTGAATGCAGCTTCTGCTGCAGAAGATCTAGACAAGATTCGAGACAACATAGCGGGGGTCGAGAAGATTGCGTACGATCTCTCGGCATTTATCCCAATCGGAGATCGTTTCTATCTAGTCGGAAGCAGAATTGCTCCAGATCTAGTAGAGGCTCTTCTTCCTGGACAGCTCCAGTTCGTCATAGCGACAAATCCTGCGCTACCGACTGACTAAAGTTAAGAAGGAAGACCAAATCGAGGGGCTATCAAACGCCGAAAGCGTTAGATAGTTGAAAGTAGATCGGGTGGTAGTCGAAAGACTGCCACCCGCATCATTGAAGACTTCAATCTAAGAGCAGCGCCTGACTTAGGAGAATAGAGATTTCCCAGAGCAATATGACTAGAAGGAAACTTCTAGGTCGCACGATTAGAGCTATCGTCGTCACCTTCTGGGTGATGTTTATTTCATTCGCGCTCATTCGCATTACCCCCGGAGATCCAGTTGCGACCCGCCTCGGAGCTGAGGCCGATCCCGCACGAGTTGCGCAACTTCAAGCAGAGCTTGGCTTAGATAAGGATCCATTTACTCAATTTGTAATAAATCTTTATAACTTGACTAAGGGAGACCTTGGAACCTCTCTTGTTACAGGCGTTGAGGTAAGTCAAATTGTTAAAGTGTCATTTCCTGTAACGCTCTCCTACATAGCACTCTCATTTTTGGGCGCTTTTTTGATATCGATCCCAATTGGAACCATCATCGGCTGGTGGAATAAGGCACCACTTGTTTACACATTTAGGGCAGTGACTTCAATCATAATTGCTACTCCAAACTTTTTTATTGCGATGATTGGTATCCTCCTTTTCAGCGTTCAACGAGATTGGGCGCCAGTTTTTGGATATGAGGGTGGTTTTCCGGGTAACTTGAAATATCTATGGTTACCTGCGGCTATCAACACTTTAATTCTTACCGCAATCATCTCTCGAGTGCTTCTTGCATCTGTTGTTGATACCAAGAATGAGGAGTTCGTGGAGACGGGAATTATTCGTGGCGTTAGACCAAGTAGATTCTTTACTTTTTACATCCTTAAACCATCACTTGCTCCAACT
>RGYL01000258.1 GCA_010032085.1 Actinomycetota bacterium | reverse complement strand
CAATTATGTACCGAATACCTACGTAGCTTGCGCATTTTTTCCAGGAATAAATCACTAAATCTGCGTTTTCTTTGATCTTTGAAGTTTCTGGACTTGCTTTACACTTATTTGATGTAGCAAGAGAGTCCACGGCAAAACGAGCAGATCGGAAAGGCACTCCTGCAATCCCACTTCCAACGCCGCCATCAATTGGAAAATTATTATCAGATGTTCCATGTATATGGACAACACTCACAGGAAAAGTCGGTTGGCATTGGTTAATACCAAGGCTGGCAGATTGAACTCCTATTCCGCTAATTTCATCTGAAAGCTCGCAAGCTAACTTGTAAGCAAGCATCCCACCATTTGAATGTCCGATTGCAAAAACTCGTCTTGGGTCAATTGAAAAGGAACTCTTCAACTGTTTTACAAGTATCTTGATAAAGGCAACATCGTCAACACTATTCTTGGACGCAGGACCGCAGCAATCCCCAGCGTTCCATGTTTGTAGAATCGCTTGATTTTCTATTGCGCTTATTCCATTTGGGTATACGACATAGAAACCATTAGATTCTGCAAACTCATTTAAACCCGAATTGCCTTCGAATTGGGCTGCACTGCCAAGCCCTCCGTGTAGAGCAATGACAAGTGGAGCTGGCTTCATTGAATTGATTGTCGAAGGCGCAAACAAAAGATATGACCGCAGCCTTCCGTCACTCGTACGGATCGTTAACTCAGTGCTTCGAGGAGTTACTTTTGATCCATCCTTAACCCCTAAATAAATATCCAGATCTAGATTCTTATTGGTAGAAGTAATCTGTGTTCGATTTGGAGTCGGAGTTGAAGTTGGCGCAGGAGTCGGAGTCTTTATGGCTACTCCTTTATTCCACACTAATTTCTTACCGCTCTTGATGCATCTGTATTTCTTGCCGTTGTAGTTCTTTGTGATTCCAGCCTTACTGCAGATCGCACCGGCTTTAGGAGGAGTAGCAGAGATAGTAGGTGTTATGGGAGCTAAGAGCAGGAGAAAAAGAAGTAGGACTCGTAGCTTCATAGCTGAGAATTGTAAGTATCCCTAACTCATATTGAAAAGATGTTTGAAGAACTAACCGCCCTTATCCATCCAAATTAGCTTCCATATTCCAAAATGTCAGACTAATTGACTAAAATGGGTGCTAAGTCAAGAAAAATTAAATAAATATGGTTCAGGTACTGAACTAAATCTATCAAAACCCTCAGCGCCCAC
>RGYL01000257.1 GCA_010032085.1 Actinomycetota bacterium | reverse complement strand
TATGACAGCGCAATTGCAGCTCTTGACCTACTTCGCGTTAAGCGCGAACTCTTTGATAGGTTCGCGAAGTGAGTTCAGCCGGCTCGAAATTCCGCGCAGCTTTAGCTGCAGAATCGCCGCTACAAATTGTTGGAACCATAAATGCCAATCACGCGTTACTTGCAAAGCGAGCCGGCTATAAAGCCATATACCTATCCGGAGGCGGCGTTGCTGCTGGATCACTTGGGCTACCGGATCTTGGAATAACAACTCTTGAAGATGTTCTTGTTGATGTCCGCAGAATCACTGCAGTATGTGATTTACCTTTATTGGTAGATATTGATACTGGATTTGGACCTTCTGCTTTTAATATCGAGCGCACCATCAAGTCGTTGATTTCAGCAGGCGCAGCCGGAGCTCATATCGAAGATCAAGTCGGAGCGAAGCGTTGTGGACATCGACCAAATAAGGAAATTGTCAGTGAAGCTGAGATGGTCGATCGCATCAAAGCAGCAGTATCTGCTCGTCTGCTCCCGACTTAAGTGCAAATTGTGCAGCTAGCGGTAACTCGAAAGAGCCCGCTACATTGGTTATCTCTACCTGCTTTACGCCCGCCTCTTTTAATGCTCGCTTGGCGCCGGCCACTAAGTCATCGCATATTTCCCTATGCCAACTAGCCGAAATGATTGCGATACGGGCATCCTCAAGCCTTGCGGGAATGATTCGCGGTGCGTTGCCTGACATCTATGCCTCGTTTCCAATGTGAAGGTGGCCCATACGTTCTGCTTTAACTCTTAAGTAATCAAGATTATGTTGGTTTGGTTTAACTTTTGCGCCTTTTATCTGCACTTGTATTCCTGCTTTAACAAGCGCCCGCTCCTTATTCGGATTATTTGTTAATAGTAGAACGCTATTAATTCCTAGATCTTTGATTATTTCAACCGCGTCTTGATAATCACGTTCATCAATCTCATGACCAAGGGCTAAGTTTGCCTCCACTGTGTCTAGTCCTTCATCTTGTAACTTATAAGCACGGATCTTCTCGCTAAGACCAATACCTCTACCTTCTTGTTCGCGCAGATAAATGATGACGCCACTTCCTGCATCCTCAATCTCACTCAAAGCTAGTGAGAGTTGATCACCACAATCGCAACGCATAGAGCCAAGTACGTCACCAGTTAGACATTCCGAATGAACTCGCACCAAGGTTTCGCCCTTCAATTCTCCCAGCGCCATGACTGCATGTGTTA
>RGYL01000256.1 GCA_010032085.1 Actinomycetota bacterium | reverse complement strand
TAGTTCTATTCGCTCTGGAACATAATCAACACCACCATGGCTAAACGGGTTACACCTAATTACTCGCCAAGCCCCCATAAAAATCCCAAGGAAGTTGTAACGTTTGATTGCATCGTATGTGTAGTGGGAACAAGATGGGTAGTACTTACAACGAGGTGCCAAACCTGGAGCAATAAATTTTTGCCAGCCGCGAATTAATAACAAAAATGGCGCCATCAGAAATTTCATGCGCTCACCTTTTTTGATAAAGAGGTGAAGAGTTCTGGGATTTCAATATCTGCGTTTTGATCGCGTTTATTGGCACGCACCACAACGAGTGAACTTTTGGGAAGAATGTGAATTGATTTGCGAGAAGCATGGCGAAGTTGTCGGGAAACTCGATGGCGCTTCACAGAGCTTCCTATATTTCCGGCAACAATGAAACCAATTTTTGGTTCAGTTAACTCTGGTTCAGATAAGAGGTAGCCGGTGAGGGTTTTTGTATGTGATCTAGTTCTTGATTTTGTGACACGCTGAAAATCTTCTCGAGAGGTAAGTCGATTTAAAGGCGCAAGCACAACTTGTTTCCTAAACTCTTAAGTTTTTGGGGAACTATTAAGCTGAAACGCGAGCGCGACCCTTTGCGCGGCGAGCAGAGAGAACTGCGCGGCCACCACGGGTTGCCATCCGAGCACGGAAACCGTGCTTCTTTGCGCGCCGACGGTTGTTCGGCTGGAAAGTGCGCTTCATGGGTTTTCTCCTTATAAAACGTCCCAGAGCCAAAACCCCGAGAGCAGGGGGTAAAGGTATCGGCTGCTGGTCATATCTAAAAATTTGTGGATAACCCCTTGCTTTTCATAGGGTAAGGGCTTACTTTCCGCCTCTATCCACAGGGAGAGCCCAAAAAGAGGGTTTTGAGAGGCTAAAGTCTTACTTTAGACCACAGCCTGTGGATAACTCTGTGGATTTCGGGACTATTGGGGGTTTTAATGGCTAAGACAGATGTTGACCTTCTTGAGGACCTTTGGAGCGGGGTAGTCCACTCAATCTCCCAAGACTCCCCCCAGAACCGAGCCTTCCTTACCCTCACTAAACCCCTTGGACTTCTAAAGAGTGAGAGTGGATCTAATCTCCTTCTTGCTGCCCCAAATACTTTTGCAAAAGATGTTTTGGAGAGCCGCCTTAAAACCGCCCTTAATGACGCCCTCTCGGCAAAACTTGGCGAGCGGATAAATATCGCAGTCACTATTG
>RGYL01000255.1 GCA_010032085.1 Actinomycetota bacterium | reverse complement strand
TGGGCGCGGAATTCCTCTCGCGCTTCCCGTCCTTCCTATCTCTCCTAACTTCTGGCCAATTTCTACTCTAACTCCCGGTTCAATTCCCCCTTCAACTTTGGACAGATGAGAACCGTAATAGCGAACTCCATCATCGCCAATTATTGATACTGAAAGTCCGCCACGATCCTTACCAAGGTTTGTCTTTCCGCTCCACAGATCTTTCAGAGTTACATCTTGCACCACTCCTCCGATTGGCGCGACAAATGCACATCCCATCCGCGCCTTTATATCCGCAGCTGGGTAATCGTGGTGATACCAAGGAAATGTTGTCTTACATCCAGATACTGGATAGGTGTATTTGAACTCGGCACTCGCTGACGGTAGAGAAAAGATGAGGAAGGAGAGAACTCCGAGAATCGTTATTTTTAGGGAAGATTTCACTTCAATAGATTAGCAAGAGAGTAGAAAAATTCCCGGCATTCTCACAACAAAGTCGCGTTTTTCTTAACTCATGGCTTGAAGTTACAGCGATGAAGTAACTTTCGAAGATGAGTCTTCGGCAAAACTTGGTGCTTTCATCTCTTCTTTCAATGACTCTAGCTTTTCAGATCGTCACTCCTTCGGTCGCCGCTCCGATTGAAGTTAAGAACTGCGTGAATATGAAGACCGGTAAAGCACGCCTAATTTCTTCCGAGATAAATAAATGCAAGAAGGGCGAGCGGCATCGACTACACGATTGGACATGATGGAGACTTCTATTTTGATAAAGCGACCAATCAGCTTTACGGACCTAGGACAAATGGTCTCTGGGGATTTCCGATTAATTTAGCTGGTGCGCCAGGTCCTCGTGCACCGGGATTGTTAAGTGGCCGAGGCGAACCAACTATTTTCGATGGTTCGCTAGGCGATTTCTATTTAGACCTAAGCAGTTACAAATTATTTGGTCCGAAAAGTTACGAAAATATCTGGGGCGCTGGTTTCACCATCATCGGGCCACAGGGAGTTCCGGGACCACAAGGCGTGCAAGGCGTAAAAGGTGAAACAGGATTGACGGGCGCTACCGGTGCAACTGGTGCAACTGGAGCAACTGGTCCGCAAGGACCTCAGGGTCCGCAAGGTTCAACTGGAGCAACCGGAGCGACAGGTGCAACTGGAGCAACTGGAGCAACCGGAGCGACAGGTGCAACTGGTCCAACCGGTCCAACCGGAGCGACAGGTGCAACTGGTCCAACCGGTCCAACCGGAGCGACAGGTG
>RGYL01000254.1 GCA_010032085.1 Actinomycetota bacterium | reverse complement strand
CGCGCCGTTTAACTATCCGGCCCGGACCCAGTTTGATACAGGCTCCATAGCTATTGGATCCGCCTGTGCTACCTCAATCTGCAGGATTCCATGGTGCAGATTGCTATCAACTACTCGAGCGCTTTTGCCAAGTTGGAAACTTCTGCGAAAGCCCCGTGCGCTGATTCCTTTCTGTAGGTAATTCTGGTTTTCCCTCTCCGCATATTCAGTTTTGTTTCCCGTCACAACCAAAAAATCGCTAACCATCTTCACTCTTGGAGTGGCACTGATGAATCCCCCTAGGTCAATCTGGATTTCGTATCCGTGACTGTCGTGGGCGACGATTCTTGAGATTGGAAAGCTACTCAATCCATCGAATTCGATGACTGAGCCGCCATCCATCACTTCGAAGACTTGATCAAAACCAACCATCCAATCCTCTCCCTCCACGATAAGTGAAACCAGTGGAGTTCGAAGGAAAGACTGTGATTTAACAACGTAAATCAATTTCTTCTCCGTTCTCTTGTGACGGGTGAATATTTGCAATACCGCACTTCTTTCTAATCTCGCTGAAATCGCATATGAATCGCATAGTTATCGCACCATTGATTTCTGCTGTTTTCTCGCTGTTTCGAAGGCGATACTTGACCTTATGAAAACAACATTCGATCAATCTTCCCAAGTCAAAATTCACGAAGTAGATACCCGCCGAGTAATGCTTCCGGAAGTTATTGGATATGCCGGATCGCTTATGGCAATAGGTGCCGTCTCGCTCTTCTTTTACAAAACTTGGGAAGATTTGACTCAACCGCAAAAGACTGCGACTTTTTCTCTTATCGCAATCGGCTTTTTTGTTGCCGGCTTGATAGCAAGTAATGGTGCAGATATCAGACGTCGGGTGAGTTCTTACCTATACACCCTTGCCACAATTTCATCGGCAGTAGCTGTGTATGTGACATTTCCGGATGATCCCCCAGTACTTCAAAGTTTTGCTCTCGCAACAGTTGTAGCTTTACTTGGTTACACGATCTCAAGTACCTTGCTAAGCCATGCTCTGCTATTCCTATCTTCGGTAGGCACTCTTGCTGGTCTTGGTTTTGAATTGGTCGATCCCGAAAATACCCGCCTTTACACGCAGGTCAGCCTTGCGGTCGCATTTGCTCTCGCTTGGATGGTAATTTCTTCAATTCGAATCGTTGATCAGACTCTTGGCCTCATACTTTCAAGCGCCACGGTGATTGGAGCCGCACAAGTGGCAT
>RGYL01000253.1 GCA_010032085.1 Actinomycetota bacterium | reverse complement strand
ACCGGCGCTTTACCGCCGAGTTCAAGGTGGACCTTCTTTAGATCTTTTGAAGCTTCCTTCGCGACTTCCATTCCAGCTCTAACGGAACCGGTGATGGATACGAATTGTGGAATCTCGTGATCAACTAATGCTCTTCCAGTTTCACGATCTCCAGTGACAACATTTATTACGCCTTCCGGCAAAAATTCCTGCATTAACTCAGCCATCCAAAGAGTTGAGACTGGAGTTGTATCGCTGGGCTTAAGAACAACGGTGTTACCGGCAGCAATTGCTGGTGCCCATTTCCAAACAGCCATCATCATCGGATAGTTCCAAGGTGTGACTTGGGCGCAAACTCCGATTGGTTCGCGGCGGATAAATGATGTGTGTCCTTTGTAATATTCAGCAGCGGAGCGACCTTCAAGATGGCGCGCTGCGCCTGCAAAAAATCTGATCTGATCGAGCATCGGACCAATCTCTTCTGCTCTGGTTACTGCGATTGGCTTACCGGTGTTCTCGGACTCAATCTTGATCAACTCTTCAGAACGAGCTTCAATCGCATCAGCAATCTTATTTATCGCTTTTTGGCGCTCCGCGTTCATCGCTTTGTCGATATCGGCGGCATTGGAGACGGGAGCTTTTGCAAAAACTTCTCCGGTTGATGGATTTATTAAGTCTTGCGTCTTATCTGATGATGATGGAACGCTCGCGCCATTAATAAAATTCTGTAGCGTCTTCACAAAAACCTCCGCAGCTTTGGATTTAAGGTTTGGAGTCTAGTTATTTGGAGTGGTAATCATCAAGGTTTCACCTTGATTTTTTTCAGCGGCAGCGAGTTGGCCACATGCCCCATCGATCTCCCGCCCTCTCGTATCACGAACCGTTACCGGAACCCCATAACCTTCTAAGGTTCTTACAAATGCGCGTTCATCCTCTTTACGTGATGCGGTCCACTTCGACCCCGGAGTTGGGTTTAGTGGAATTAGGTTTACATGGGCGTTACGATTTTTTAATAAACGGCCGAGGAGATCGGCACGCCAGGACTGGTCGTTAATATCTTTTATCAGGGCGTACTCGATTGAATATCTACGCCCGGTCATGTCGGCATATTTATCAGCCGCGGTTAGCACCTCTTTAACTTTCCAGCGCGTATTAATCGGAACCAATGTGTCGCGTAGCTCATCATCAGGGGTATGAAGTGAGACCGCGAGCGTCACGGGAATACCTTCCTCAACTAATTTCTCAATTCCAGTTACTAGTCCAACAGTTGAGAGAG
>RGYL01000252.1 GCA_010032085.1 Actinomycetota bacterium | reverse complement strand
ATTAACAATGAAATTATACAGGGTGATTTGAAAAATAAGATAAAAGATAAACTAAAAAACTTAAGAAATAAAATCTCCCCAGAGTCTCTAAAAAAGTTAGAAAAAACTTTTAGATAAATTTTTTAACTTCTTTAAGGACTTGATCCACTGTTATTTGATTCATGGCAAAAGAGTTGTGCCCCACAGTTTTAAAATTTTTCGGGATAATAGGAAAAATATTTTTATTATAGTTTGCATAAGATAACGGCGTATCTCCGAAAAGACCAATAGCCGGTATATCCAAACCGGCACTTAAATGCATAAATCCAGTATCATTACCGACGTATAACTTACTCGAATTAATAACCGGAATAATGTCCTCAATAGTTAAAGAGCATAAAGATACAACTGAATTTTCTTTTATCTCGTAAATAATTTTATTAGCAATTTGATTTTCAATTTCATTATTTCCTCCAGCTAAAAAAAATTTAATGTTTTTATTATTAATTCTTTTTATTAGCTCAATATAGTTTTCTGTTGGCCATTTTTTAGTTGGACCCGAAGATCCTATCCCAATAATAATTTGATTATTTTTGTCATTATTATGTGGGTAAGCTATTTTCGTTTGACTAGAAAGATTATTATTGTTTAACCAACGTTTATTTTGCTCTAGTGCATTTAAATAAATATCTACATTCTTTTTTATTATTCCATATTTATAAATATTTTTTATTCTTGATATTTTAGCTAATAAAAACCAAAAAAGACTAAAGTGCATAATATAAATTTTAGAAAAATTATTTTTTTTTATAAAACTGAGAAGTTTAAAAAAATTATTAATTTTTGATTTAGTTATTCCTAAAATTTCATCCTCTAAAAAAACAATATGTTTAATAGACTGTTCGTATTTCAATATCTGTTTTGCTGCGGTTCTTTTTTTAGTGATCAAAGTAAATTCAAAATCTTTATTATGTTCTTTAATTTGTTGCATGTATGGAAGAAACATACACAAATCTCCAATGCCTGGTCTGGTTTGAACTATTAAGCCTTTATTCATTAAATTTTTTAAAGATAAATTACTTGTTGATATTTATTTTAAATTATTGTTTTTTTATAGATAATATCTACAACCGTTCTAATTAAAAAATTATATTATGGAAAAAGCAGTTTATTCAGCAGTCTTGACCCCTTTTAAAAAAGATTTCAGTATTGATACTAAATTATTCATCTCGCATTGTGAATTTTTACTAAATAATAATATTAGTTTAGCGCCATTAGGA
>RGYL01000251.1 GCA_010032085.1 Actinomycetota bacterium | reverse complement strand
CGATACCAATGAAGAAACTGGCAATAAGGTTGCAGCAGAGGTCGGCGGTCTTTTTGTTAAGTGTGATGTCACCAATGAGGCCCAAGTTGCTAATCTTTATAAGGTTGCCTTTGATACCTACAACCGAATTGATATTGCCTTTAACAATGCTGGTATTTCACCTCCAGATGATGATTCAATTTTAATTACCGGCATCGATGCCTGGGAGCGAGTGTTGAAGGTAAACACAACTAGTGTGTTTTTATGTTGCAAAGCAGTACTTCCTTACATGCAAAAAGCTAAAAAAGGATCAATTATTAATACCGCATCCTTTGTGGCAACCATGGGAGCTGCCACCTCACAGATTGCATACACCGCATCAAAAGGTGGCGTGCTGGCAATGAGCAGAGAGCTTGGTGTGCAGTTTGCTAGAGAGGGTATTCGCGTAAACGCACTATCTCCAGGTCCAGTAAATACCCCACTACTACAAGAGTTATTTGCAAAGGATAAAGAGCGAGCTGCTAGAAGATTAGTTCATATTCCAATGGGTAGATTTGCTGATGCAAGTGAGATTGCCGCAGCAGTTGCCTTTTTAGCCTCCGATGACTCTAGCTTTATTACTGCAAGTAATTTCTTAGTAGATGGTGGTATCTCTGGGGCTTATGTAACCCCACTTGATAATTAAAACTTATTTAAATTAAATCAGCCCTACCAAATACGGTAGGGCTGATTTTTACAACTTATTCCACCCCCTTAAAGTATTTATAAGGAGCAATCGGCTGATTGCACTTAGTAATTTACTCCCGTTGACAAGCTTTTGGCGGATTTGAAACTATTTTTTTACTGCAGTATTAATTTAGAGTTTAGAGTTTTATTTAATCAACAGGCTCAATTTGGGCGGTAGCAACTCTTCTCAGGAAGGTATCAACTAACTCAAAGGCACGCTTATCTGAGGCTGGATGTATCTCTTTAGTTTCTTTGCGAAGTTGTTCAACATCAACGCCAACAGATTCCACCTCAGCACAGCCTCCCTCCATGGCTAACCACTCCTCTAATACATCTGGATCTATCTCTGGGTGAAATTGCACTCCTAAAGTTCTACCCATAATAAATGCTTGACTGGCAATTTGTGTTCTAGCAATCTCAGTTGCTCCTTTTGGCACACTCCATCTATCCCAGTGGTACTCAAACCATGGACCAGTAGAGATTAAAGTTTTATCATCTGATTCAATCTCATACCAACCAAGCTCTGCCTTTGGCGATCTAGCAACTGAGCCACCT
>RGYL01000026.1 GCA_010032085.1 Actinomycetota bacterium | reverse complement strand
TTCGTCTTCGTCGCGGCGCATCACTTGCCGATTTCGCTGAAAAAATTGGCGCAGATCCCGCAGCTTTAGTCTCAGTTCTCTTCCATCTCGGCGAGATGGTGACTGCAACGCAGACCGTAGATGAGAGCACACTTGAGATGCTCGGAAATGAATTCGGCTACAAGATAACAATCGTCTCTCCGGAAGATGAAGATCGAGAGATTCTCGAGCAATTCGATATCAATCTTGATCAAGAGTTAGCTGATTTAAATCCAGAAGATCTAGAGGTTCGCCCACCGGTAGTAACTGTTATGGGCCATGTTGATCATGGAAAGACTCGCTTACTCGATGCAATTCGCCAGACTGAAGTTGTTAAAGGCGAAGCAGGTGGAATTACTCAACACATCGGTGCTTACCAAATTCACCACGACCACAACGGCGTCAATCGAGCAATAACTTTTATCGATACCCCCGGCCATGAAGCCTTTACCGCTATGCGTGCTCGTGGTGCGAAAGTTACAGATATAGCTGTCCTAGTTGTTGCTGCCGATGATGGAGTTATGCCACAAACTATTGAGGCGCTAAATCACGCTCAAGCTGCAAGCGTTCCAGTAGTAGTTGCAGTAAATAAGGTTGATAAAGAAGGCTCAAACCCAGCAAAGGTTCGCCAACAATTAACGGAGTACAACTTAGTTGCCGAGGAGTACGGCGGCGATACTTTATTTGTTGATGTCTCAGCCGTTAAGGGTTCTGGAATTTCCGAGCTAATCGATGCGATTTTGTTAACTGCCGATGCAGCGATTGATCTTCGCGCAATTCATGAAGATGATGCCCGCGGTGTCGCAATTGAAGCGCATCTTGATCGTGGCCGTGGCCCGGTCGCAACTGTTCTTGTACAACGTGGAACTCTTAAGCAAGGTGACTCGATAGTTGCTGGTTCTGCCTTTGGCCGAGTACGCGCGATGATGGATGAATTTGGAAATGAAGTTGATCTAGCTGGTCCATCACGACCAGTTCAAGTTCTTGGATTTACCTCTGTTCCAAGTGCTGGAGATAGTTTTATCGTTGCACCCGATGATCGCACTGCCCGACAAATCGCTGAGAAGCGCCAAGCTGGTGAGCGCCATGCAGCTCTCGCTAAGGCACGTAAGAAAGTCTCACTTGAGGACTTCCTTGAGAAGAGCAAGGTAACAACACTTAACTTAATCCTTAAGGGCGATGTGAGCGGTTCGGTCGAAGCACTTGAAGATGCACTCGTTCAATTAGATGTTGGAAGTGAAGTTGACTTAAGAGTTATTCATCGTGGAGTTGGCGCGATAACCAAGAGCGACATCACACTCGCATCAGCATCCGGCGCTGTCGTTGTTGGCTTCAATGTTAAACCTGAGCCACAGACCGCAACTTTCGCTGATGAAGAAGGTGTAGAAGTTCGCTTCTACTCCGTCATTTACAAAGCAATCGAAGAGATCGAAGCTGCACTTAAGGGTCTACTCAAGCCTGAATACGAAGAGGTCACAATCGGTTCGGCGGAAGTTCGCGAAATCTTCAAGTCCAGCAAGTTCGGAACGATCTCAGGTTCACTCGTCACATCTGGAATCATCCGAAGAAACGCTAAAGCCCGCTTACTTCGCGATGGCGTGGTAGTCGGCGACAACTTAACGATTGATTCACTCCGTCGCTTCAAAGATGATGCAACTGAAGTTCGCGAAGGCTTTGAGTGCGGTATTGGACTTGGCGCATTTAAAGATATCCAAGTCGGCGACACCGTTGAGGTATTCGAGATGCGCGAGAAGAAGCGTGCGTAATGGGGAAATCACATCGCGTCGCTAAGGTGGCCGACCGAATAAAGGTCGTCGTCGCGCAAGCCCTTGAGAATCGAATCAAAGATCCTCGCCTCGGATTTGTAACCATTACCGATGTTCGAGTAACGGGCGACCTCCAACAAGCATCGATTTTCTACACTGTATTGGGTGATGATGAAGCGCGCGCAAATACTGCTAAAGCTCTTGAGAGCGCTAAGGGAGTTCTTAGAACTGAAGTAGGACGTGAATTAGGTACGAGAGTCGTTCCTACCCTTACCTTCTTTGTCGACGCGCTTTCGGAGACAGCAAAGAATTTTGAAGATTTACTAGACCAGGTCAAGAAGCATGATGAGGAGATTGCGCATCTTCGCGATGTCGCAAAACCAATCGGTGGAAGTGACCCATATAGAACGCCACGAGCACGCGAAGCGGAATGAGTAAGGAACACGGCTTTCTTGTCATAGATAAGCCTGCAGGCATCACAAGCCATGATGTTGTTGCCCAACTTCGAAAGCGATTAGGAACAAAGCAGGTGGGCCATGCCGGAACTCTAGATCCGATGGCAACTGGAGTTCTTGTTATTGGGATAAATAATGCAACGAAATTTCTGCAGTACATTGTTTCTGGAAAGAAGCGTTACCTTGCAACAATTCGTCTTGGGATAAGTACTGTTACAGACGATAAAGAAGGAGAAGTCTTAGAAATTAAGGAATGGCAAGGCATTAAGGATGAGGAAATTAATGAAGTGTTAAGTAAGTTTCATGGCACATTTTTGCAGGTCCCAAGTTCTGTATCAGCAAAGAAAATCGAAGGAGAGCGCGCCTATGATTTAGTGCGCGAAGGAAGAGATGTTGCTCTCGCGGCAAAAGAAGTAACGGTTGATGCTCTTGAAGTTCTTGCAATTCGTAGAGGTGAAAACTTGGATGTAGATATCGATGTGAGTTGTTCGGCCGGGACATATATTCGCGCCATCGCTCGCGATCTCGGACAATCCCTAAAAGTGGGTGGCCATCTAGTTGCGCTTAGGCGAACCTCGGTCGCACCTTTTGAATTAAAGGATGCTGCAACAGTTGAAAGTGCGGAAGTAATTGACCTTGCTAGTGCGATATCGAAGTTAATGCCTACGCGCACTCTTGGATTTGATGAGGTGGCTGAGCTCCGCTTTGGCAGAAGAATTGACCGTTCTAATGATGATGGCGCAGTTGCGGCGATTGGACCAAATGGTGAGGTAGCCGCAATCCTTGAGAATCAAGATGGCCGCGCTCAACCGATCACTGTTTTCAATTCATGAAAGAATCTAACTCGTGAGCGCAGTTGGCGAACTACATTGGCATGGCGCGCCGATTACTGGTGCAACGGTAATCATCGGGATATTCGATGGCGTTCATAAAGGTCACCAGACAATCATCAATCGCGCCCTGACTTTAAACGCGCCCGTTGTGGCACTAACTTTCTATCCGCATCCAGCTGCAGTCATCTCAGATAGCGCTGGTCCAAGTGAACTCTTGACTCTAAATGAACGCGTTCATCAATTGATGATGCATGGTGTATCGAGTGTTGCTGTAATTGATTTCACTAATGAATTCTCCAAGCTCACCCCAGATCTATTCATAAGTGAAGTTTTGAGAACGCAACTTGATGCCAAAGCTCTAGTAGTCGGCACGAATTTCCGCTTCGGCGTTAAAGCAAGTGGCGATAGCGAATACCTAAAAGCAAAGTCCGGAATACCAGTATTTGCATTAGATCTAGAGAGTGAGCTTGGAAACTCGGTCTCATCTACCCGTATTCGCGAAGCAGTTATTGGTGGAAATATTGAGATTGCTCGTGAACTTCTTACAAGGCCACACCAATTAGTTGGGCCAGTAGTTCATGGTGAGAAGCGAGGACGTCAGATTGGTTACCCAACGGCAAATATTGAAGTTTCTCCAAATGCAACTATTCCAAGCGATGGCGTATATGCGGGTTGGTTAACTGTTGGGACTCATCGCTGGCCTGCTGCAATATCAATTGGAACTAATCCGACTTTTGATGGCGTTCGCGGAAGGCAAATTGAGGCATATGCATTAGATCAAAGTGATTTAGATTTATACGGACAAGTTGCCAAAGTCGAATTTGGTTGGAGATTGCGTGACACGATCAAGTTCTCTGGTCTTGATCCATTACTTGCCCAGATGAAAATTGACTGCGATAAAGCGCGAGAATTGACCAAATATCACGCGTGATTTCTGCTCAATTTCTCACAATCTGAGGGCGCTGGTAGATTTTGCCTCGCAAGCGAGAAATCGTGACCTCGTGAATAAGACCGAGGGCCCTCGTGAAAGATGTAAAGGAAGAATGACATGGCATTAACAGCTGCCGAGAAAAAAGAAGTAATCACTAAGTTTGGCGCCTCTGCATCAGACACAGGAAGCCCTGAGGCACAAGTTGCGCTCCTTTCAAAGCGCATCGATCAACTCACTGAGCACCTACAGACAAACAAGAACGATCACCACAACCGTCGTGGTCTGCTTCTTCTCGTAGGTCGCCGTCGCAGAATTTTGCAATACCTTGCAAAGACCGATATCGCTCGTTACCGCGCGATTATCGACAAGCTCGGCATCCGCCGATAGTTTGAAATAACTTAATAAATCTCGCCACAGGCCGGACGACTGGTCCTCGGTGGTGGCTTACGGATGATTGCCGTGGGCTTCGATCGAAGATCCATTCTCTGGTAGCTGTGGTGGGAATAGAGAATAGGAGAGACCCATGGAGGGTCAAGACGTTAGTTATGCCGTTGCAAAAATAGATAACGGCAAATTTGGAAAACGAGAAATTCGTTTCGAAACTGGGCGCTTAGCGCGTCAAGCTGCGGGAACCGCAGTTGTTTATTTAGATGATGAGTCGATGTTGTTATCAGCAACGACGGCATCAAAAAATCCTAAGGATCAATTCGATTTCTTCCCGCTAACTGTAGACGTGGAAGAGCGTATGTATTCGGTAGGACGAATCCCCGGATCATTCTTCCGGCGCGAAGGTAGGCCATCTGAGGATGCGATTCTTACCTGTCGCTTAATCGACCGCCCACTTCGTCCATCCTTTATTAAAGGATTGCGTAACGAAGTACAGATCGTTGTAACTGTTATGGCTTTAAATCCAGATCACATGTACGACGTAATTGCTATCAACGCTGCTTCGATGTCAACCCAGCTTGCCGGTCTGCCATTCTCTGGTCCGATTGGCGGAGTACGCGTTGCACTCATCGATGGCCAATGGGTTGCATTCCCAAATCACTCTGAACTAGAGCGCGCCGTATTCGATATGGTCGTAGCCGGCCGTATCGCTAGCGATGATGTCGCAATCATGATGGTAGAAGCAGAGGCAACCACAAAGACAATTTCACTAGTCCAAGGTGGCGCAGGTGCACCGACTGAAGAGATTGTCGGAGCCGGCCTTGAAGCCGCAAAGCCTTTCATTCGGATTCTCTGCGAAGCCCAGATGGAACTTGCAAAAGTTGCTGCTAAGCCGACTGCAGAATTCCCAGTCTTCTTGGATTACCAAGATGATGCGTATGCAGCTGTTGAGAAAGCTGCTAAAGATCGCCTTGCAAAAGCTCTGACAATTGCTGGAAAGCAGGAGCGCGAGAGCGAACTTGATGCAATCTCAAATGAAGTTAAAGAGAGTCTTGCTACCGAGTTTGAAGGTCGCGAGAAAGAAGTTTCTGCTGCCCTTCGCTCTGTAACTAAGAAATTGGTTCGTCAGCGCGTACTTCGCGAGAAAATCCGTATCGATGGTCGTGGGCTTAAAGATATCCGCCCGCTTACCGCAGAAGTTGAGGTAATTCCTCGGGTACATGGATCGGCGCTATTTGAGCGTGGCGAAACACAAATTCTTGGTGTAACTACTTTGAATATGCTCAAGATGGAGCAACAGCTCGATACTTTAAATCCCGAAGATCATAAGCGCTATATGCATAACTACAACTTCCCGCCTTACTCAACGGGTGAGACTGGAAGAGTTGGTTCACCTAAGCGACGCGAAATTGGTCACGGTGCGCTCGCAGAACGTGCACTTCTTCCAGTTCTTCCAACGCGTGAAGAGTTTCCATACGCGATTCGCCAAGTTTCCGAGGCGCTCGGTTCAAATGGATCCACTTCGATGGGCTCTGTCTGTGCCTCAACGCTCTCGCTACTTAATGCCGGAGTGCCGCTAAAGGCGCCGGTTGCCGGAATTGCTATGGGCCTTATCTCTGATGATGTTGATGGCAAGACTGAATATGTCGCATTGACTGACATCCTCGGCGCTGAAGATGCATTTGGCGATATGGATTTCAAGGTAGCCGGTACCAAGGACTTTGTAACTGCGCTACAACTCGACACTAAGCTCGATGGAATCCCAGCAAGTGTTCTCGCTGCAGCGTTGCTGCAAGCAAAAGAAGCTCGCCTTGCGATTCTAAATGTCATGAGCGAAGCAATTGATCGCCCAGATGAGATGAATCCTCTTGCTCCTCGAATCATGAGTATCAAGATTCCGGTAGACCAAATCGGCGCCGTGATTGGCCCTAAGGGTAAGGTCATCAACCAGATTCAAGAAGAGACTGGCGCTGAGATAACTATCGAAGATGATGGAACTATCTATATCGGTGCTACGAATGGAACAGCAGCGGATGCAGCAAAAGCACAAATCATCGCAATTGCTGATCCAAAACTTCCCGAAGTTGGCGAGCGCTACAACGGTACCGTTGTAAAACTTGCAGCTTTCGGAGCATTCGTAAATCTCCTTCCTGGTAAGGATGGATTGCTTCATATATCCCAGATCCGCAAGATGCATGGTGGAAAGCGGATTGAAAATCTTGAGGATGTAATGAAAGTTGGAGACAAGGTCCATGTTGAGATCGGTGAAATCGATCCAAAGGGCAAACTCTCACTTATCCCAGTCCTTGAAGAGACTGCAAGCGAGTAGTTCTAATTTATGACCGTGCGCAAGACCGTTCATCCGAGCGGCTTGCGCATTGTCACAGAAGAAATAGCGAATGTCCGAAGCGCTGCTTTCGGAATTTGGGTAAATGTTGGCTCTCGCGATGAATCTCCAAGTGTTGCTGGCGCTTCGCATTTCTTAGAGCATCTCTTATTCAAGGGCACAAAGACTCGAACCGCGCTTGATATCTCATCTTCTATCGAAGCCGTGGGCGGTGAGATGAATGCATTTACCTCAAAGGAATACACCTGTTTCTATGCTCGCGTCATCGATTCTGATCTACCGTTAGCAATTGATGTAATTTCAGATTTGATTACATCTTCACTAGGAAGACCAGAAGATGTTGATGCGGAGCGAAAGGTTGTGCTGGAGGAGATATCCATGCGCGATGACGACCCATCTGACTTGGTGCATGATCTATTTGCCGAGACATTCTTTGGTGATACACCTGTGGGCCGGCCAATTCTTGGCACAGTGAAATCAATCACCGAGATGTCGCGAAATTCGATCTTTAACTACTACAAGAAACGTTATCTTCCAGAAGATATCGTGATTGCGGTAGCGGGAAATATAAAGCACCAAAAAGTAATCGATGCCGTATTGAAAGCAATGGCGCGTGATGGTTTTCTCGGCGAAACCAAGGGCGAATTCCGGATGCGTTCAAGTGCGAAAGTTAAACGGCAAGGAGAGAAGATTGGCTTGATTAATCGCAAAACTGAACAAGCACATCTTTTTCTGGGCGTGGAGGGCGTAGCTCGTGATGATAAGAGGCGCTTTGCGATGAGTGTCTTGTCGGCGGCTCTAGGTGGCGGGATGTCATCGCGACTCTTCCAGGAGATTAGGGAGAAGCGCGGTCTTGCTTACTCGGTTTATTCCTACGCGCAACAATTTGCTGGAACTGGATCACTTGGTTTTTATGCTGGTTGCACTCCTAAGAAAGCGACTGAAGTGATCTCACTTATTCGGGAAGTGATAAATGATGTCGCTGTTAATGGTTTAACTCATGAAGAATTGCTCCGAGCCCAGGGCGCAGTAAAAGGAACCTTAGTGCTGAGCCAAGAGGACACCGGTTCAAGAATGAGTCGGATCGGCAAGAGCGAGCTGGTTCACGGCCAAATCCAGAGCTTTGATGAAATTTTGGGGGAGATTTCCAAGGTAAGTTCAAGCGAGATCCGAGAATTGGCTGGCGAATTCCTCACTAAGAGCCCTACCCTTGCCATCGTTGGACCATTTACAAGGGAATCGGTTTTCGAGAAAGTGATGGCATAGTGACTATAAGAGTCGGAGTTCTCGGGGCACGCGGTCGAATGGGCGCGGAAGTTTGCCGAGCAATTAAGAGCTCAAAGGATCTTGAATTGGTCGCCGA
>RGYL01000250.1 GCA_010032085.1 Actinomycetota bacterium | reverse complement strand
CACTTGCCAAATTACGGAGTCTTTGATGAGTTCCGAAATTTCGTTGCCGGTGAAGGAACGCTCCTTGTTCGCTTTAATGGCGTCGATATCGGGATTGCGATTTGTGAAGATATCTGGCGAGATGAAGGCCCGATGCAAGAGTTGGCCGCGCGCAATCCGGGATTAGTTCTGGTTCCAAATGGCAGCCCCTATGAGCGCTCCAAGGATGATCTGCGTTTTGAATTGGTCCGAAAACGCGCCACCCAAATCGGTGCCCCGATTGTCTACACAAATATGTTTGGCGGACAAGATGACTTGGTATTCGATGGCGACTCTATGGTGGTTTCTGATTCAGGGGAGCTACTGGCACGCTCGCCCCAATTCAAAGAAGACCTACTTGTAATTGACCTCGAGTTAGCGAGCGCTACGGGTTCGCCAGATTTGGTCATCTCGGAAAATTCGATAGCGCCCATTGGCGAAGTTAAATCAGCGATTGCTGGGCCACTTAGCGAAACCGAGGAAATTTACTCGGCCCTTGTTCTGGGGCTTCGCGACTACGTCCTAAAGAATGGCTTTAAATCAGTAGTTCTGGGGCTATCTGGTGGAATTGATTCGGCGCTAGTTGCCACGATTGCGGTGGATGCGCTTAGCAAAGAGCGGGTTTTTGGCGTGAGCCTTCCGAGCAAGTACTCCTCGGATCACTCAAAGAGTGATGCAGCGCAACTAGCAAAAAACCTCGGAATTGATTTTCGCACTATTGAAATCGAGAGCGTCGTTCAAGGATTTCTATCGGCTACCACCCTCACCGGTCTTGCTGAAGAGAACATCCAGGCTCGCGTTAGAGGATCTCTTTTGATGGGACTTTCAAATCAAGAGGGTCACCTAGTTCTCGCCACCGGAAATAAGTCGGAGTTGGCTGTTGGATACTCAACTCTTTATGGCGATGCGGTCGGAGGTTTTGCTCCGATTAAGGATGTTTTTAAAGTTGATGTCTGGCGCTTGGCGAAGTGGCGCAATGAGAGCGCTAAGGCAGGGGGAGAGATTCCACCAATTCCGGTCAACTCGATAGAGAAAGAACCGAGCGCCGAGCTTCGTCCGGGCCAAAAAGATAGCGATTCAATTCCGGCATATAACGAGCTAGATAAAATTCTTGAACTTTATATCGATAAGGGCGGAGACGCTGGCGCGATAATTTCGGGAGGCTATGACCGAGCCCTCGTTGAGCGAATCATTGGGCTGGTCGATCGAGCTGAATATAAACGGCGTCAATATCCACCAGGA
>RGYL01000249.1 GCA_010032085.1 Actinomycetota bacterium | reverse complement strand
TATAAATACTGCTTTCCTATTACCTTTTTTAAATTGTTTAAAACCATTCCATATCAGATGTTCACCTATTTTGTCAATATCATGAGTGTCTATATCATCAAAGATATACACACATTGTTTAGGTCTTCTATCTAAAAAGAAATTAACTTCATTCATTACAGATTCAGTATTATGAGGACCATCAAAATGAACAGTTTCATATTGTGTTAATAACTTTTTTTCAAAATCATAAATAGGATAACCATCTGCATATCTTTTAAAAAATTCTGAATCTTCTAAATTGACAAAATTAAATTCTGGATATTCTTTTATAATTGCAAGTAATGCATCTTGTTTCATTTTATTCGTATAATCTAATCTACCACCTTTATCATTATCTGATGTTCTATAAAGAATATTACCATAAGGATCTATTCCTAAATGTTTTAGTTCTATAGAAGGATGATATTTTCTATATGCATCAATAATACATTTAGTGCCCATACCACGACGAACACCTATTTCAACACTTACACCTATTGGATTTTTTAATAATTGAATTGCTTCATCAAAAAATTCATACTCTAAACTATCTCCTAAAATCATGATTTGTTAAATAGAGGTATGTCTGGAACTAATATTTTAACATCACGTCTAATATCTTCTGGTTTAGCATTAATATCTGCTTTAACCTCTTCTTCGTTTTTATAGACATGACCTGTCTTTATATTTTTAATTGTGATTTCAGAATCACAAATAACTTTTATTTCTTTCATTACGATGTTAATGAACTTCTATTCACTTCCATTATTGATATAGTACCACTTACACTAGTTGTTACACTACTGTCAAGTAATAGTGCATCTCCTTCTTGTAATATGATTGGACCATTAGCTAAATTACATGTCATCGGTCCGGTAATGTCTGCATACGCTACAATATAAGTTGTAGTCGCTGATGAATCATAAACATAAGCTCTAACTATTTTAGAACCTGATTCATTTGCAATTTGAATGTTTTGAATAATAGCTCTTGCAGTTGCATTACAAGTATACACAGTTGTACTAGCTGTGGTTGTCGGATCGTAGAATGCGTTTTTATATACGTTGCTCATACAGTTAAATCATAAAATGAAATTGATCCTATAGCATCTCCTGTAGTTGCACCAGATACTGTTCTAATTCCTAATGTAAATGTATCGGATACTCCAGCTAAAGATGTTCCTAATTGATATGCAAAATTATATCCTGTTGGGGCTGCAAGTATTGCTCTTCCTTGTGC
>RGYL01000248.1 GCA_010032085.1 Actinomycetota bacterium | reverse complement strand
AATGTCTGCGAAGTGTTCTGGGGTTTTTGCCTTACTCATCCGAACCGCTTAAGAAGTTCGATGATCAACCAAAAGACTGGCGCAGTTATTAGCGCTGAGTCGATTCGATCCAACATGCCGCCGTGTCCGGGCAGTACTGAGCCCATATCTTTAAGCGCCAGATCGCGCTTGATTGCACTTTCGATCAAGTCGCCAACCGTTGCTGCAAGTACTCCGGCAAGTCCAGCTAGAGCGCCAATCCAATATTCGCGCTCAAGGAAGTAATTAAAGGTAAGTGCAGTGCCTACGGAAGCAAAAACCAATCCCCCAATAAAGCCTTCCCAAGTTTTCTTAGGAGAAATCTTCGGGGCCATCGGATGTTTGCCAGCTACAACTCCTGTGAGGTAGGCAAATGTGTCATTAAGACCCACGATAAATACAAGGACGCATATGTACCCAAAGCCATCGCCTGATCTTGCGAGTAAAAAGATAAAACCAGAGATGAATCCAGGATAGATAAGTGCAAATGCTGTCCCGGTAGCTTTCTTAACAAATCCTTCAGTCCCGCCAAGAAGTTGTAGGAAGAGTCTTTAATCTCTTGGAAAAAGGCAATATCGCAAGAGCTGTTCGCGGTGAGAAGATAGGTACCTTGGTCAACTAATTGTTGATTAAGAAATTGATTAGAGGAGCGATATGAGCACCCAACCAGTACTCGCAGATGCCAATACCAAGATGAATAAGGCTGTCGATGTCGCTAAAGAAGATTTTGCTGCAATTCGCACCGGACGGGCACATCCTTCGATGTTTGCAAAGATTATGGTTGAGTATTACGGAACTGCGACTCCACTTTCACAACTAGCCACCGTGCAAGTTCCGGAGGCGCGCCTTGCTCTAATTACTCCTTATG
Organism: Actinomycetota bacterium; assembly: GCA_010032085.1. Classification (GTDB taxonomy): domain Bacteria; phylum Actinomycetota; class Actinomycetes; order Nanopelagicales; family Nanopelagicaceae; genus MAG-120802. The sequence goes on along the minus strand of RGYL01000248.1, from coordinate 374 downwards.
ACAAAGGCGCAACGAGTTCGATTGAAAAAGCGATTCGCGAATCAGATCTTGGCGTGAACCCTGGGGGAGATGGCAATGTCATCCGGGTGAATTTCCCGCAATTAACCGAAGAGCGCCGAAAAGAATTTATCAAAGTAGCGAAAGCAAAAGCAGAGGACTCGCGCGTAGCTATTCGCGCAATCCGCAGGAATGCCAAAGAAGCGATTGAGAAATTAGAGAAAGACGGAAAGATTGGAAAAGATGATCTAACTCGCGCCGAGAAGGAGCTTGAGAAAGTAACTTCGGATCATGTCGCAAAGATTGATGACTTGCTAAAGCATAAAGAGGCTGAATTACTCGAGGTCTAACCTCGCCGCCGCTATGAGCGATCTTCA
>RGYL01000247.1 GCA_010032085.1 Actinomycetota bacterium | reverse complement strand
TATGCTCATCGTGGGTTTGCCTGGAAATTCATCTGCTTGTTCATGCATAAGTGGAAGGTGTATGAATCCACTCAAAATCTCTCCACCTTTGCAGTAATGCTGAAGACGATAGAAAAGATGATTACAAACAAAAGTTCCAGCGCTTAGAGATATCGATGCCGGTATCGCGCTTACTTGGAGCCGCTCAACAATCGATCGAATTGGCAGCGTTGTGAAATAAGCATCCGGGCCATCTTCAATAATCTTTCGAGCTTGTGCAATTTCACCTACGTTGTCGGCGATCTTCGCATCATCAAGATTTATCGCGACTTGCTCAGGGGTGATATGAGAGCGACCTTCAGCTTGGCCAAGGGCGATGACAACATTTGGTTGGTGAACTTTTATTAGCTCAATCATTCTTGTGACAGAAGTTGAAAAGGTGACCGGGAGCACTTCTTTTGCAACTATCGATTTATGTGTGATTCTCCTAATCACTTCTTGTGAGGGATTACGGGTTGCGGTGTTGAATGGTTCGAAACCGGTGATCAGCACGCGCTTCATCTAAACCTCTCTTTCTTGGCCTTTCACCTTAAGAAAATTGCAACCTAACTTTGGGCTTCCTTAGAGAAGAATGTCAGGTAATTCTTAGAATCTCGAAAGATACTTCGCACTCGCAAGACCTAACCAAACCAATCTAACGCAAGGAAGGACGAAACAAAATGAGGAATATAAAGCGCCTCGCCGCAGTGGCAACCGCCACCGCACTCCTCTTTTCGCCCATGACAATAGCAAAGGCGGAAGAGGGACCACTTAAGACTATGCCTCTCACAGAAGTGCTCAATCTCCAGGGCGCTGCTTTTGATAAGAACTTTAATGACTTCGATATTTTCACCGCCGCTTGGATGGATGTTTGGGGACAGCTTCCAATGTCTCCAATTCAAGCAATCTCGAACGGAGATGTAGCACTCACCGCATTTGTACCGACAGATCGAGCATTCCAAAGAGTTGTTAAGCATCTGACTGGTAAGACTTTGAAGAGTGAGTCTGCGATTGCAGCAGCAGTTCTAAGTCTTGGTGCGGAAACTGTTGAGAAAGTAATTCTCTATCACGTAATTATTGGAGACCCGATTCTCTCTCCAGCTGCACTCCAAGCAAACGGTGCCAAGCTCGCTACCGCAACTACCCAGACTCTAGGCGTGCGAGTAAGTGGGACAACTATCACCTTAGTTGATAAGCACCCTAAGCATACGAATGCTGTCGTACAACTAAATCTTGTTGATA
>RGYL01000246.1 GCA_010032085.1 Actinomycetota bacterium | reverse complement strand
GAGAGAGATGCGCTTTTCACCGAAAACGCAAAAGGTATGGAATTCGAGCTGAAAATCGCTCCAGGCGTAAGCATTCCCATGCAATACGGGATCACAGCGCTCGGTTTGCTTTACGTAGAACTACTTCAATTACACGGAAATTACGAAGAAGCTTTAAAAGTTGCTGAATCCCTTGAAGCAAATCAAGCCACCGCTATATCTGTCTGTGAGAACGAAATTCAATTGGGTAAGTGGCAAGAGGTTATTGAAACAACTGAAGATATCGAGAACGAGGATGAAGCAACTGCGCTACTTCTAATCTTCCGGGCAATCGCTCTTCGTGAGCAAGGGTTATTCGAAGCGGCGATTGAAACTCTCCGCCTGGCTCGGGCTCCGAAGAGCCGTCACGAAGATGTCCGCAACAAGGCACTCTTCGAGCGAGCAATTACCTACGAGAAGCAAGGAAAGAAGGCCAACGCCAAGAAGGATCTCGAGAAAATCCTCGCCACTGACTCGGATTTTCCGGGAGTAATGGAGAAACTAGAGCAGCTTTAGGCTGTCAGTGGCCACTTATACCCTCCGTTTAATTAGAAATAAGGGGGAAGTATGGATTGGCTAAACATCATCTCGATTCCATTTGTATCGCTGGTCGCATTTATTTTCGGCAGAAATGCCTGGCGGTGGGGACTTTACGCATATTTCTTCGGCTTCTGGATGTTCATCCCGCTAATCATTCTTCCAATTCGTCCCCGCACCGAATACACCCTGCCGAGTTGGTCAATTCGTCTTTATCAATGGCAACAAACTCGCCGCGAGTTGAAGAAAATAAACACTCCGGATGATCTTCTGAAACTTTAATCTACTACCTTACTCTTTTCTTGTGCGCAGAGTCCTCATACTTTTCTTAGCTTTAATACTTGGACTTCCGTTTACGCCCTCAAATGCGAACGTGCGTGTGGCATCAATTACCGATGGGGACACAATTAAGTTGGGCGATGGAAGATCGGTCCGGCTACTCCAAATTGATACTCCAGAACTCAGGGGTAACGAGTGCTATGCAAAAGAGGCCCAAGTTGCACTTGCAAAACTACTTAATGCGCGCGGAACGCTTCGACTTCAAACAGATCCGAAGATTGAAACAACTGACTCGTACGGCCGCCTACTTCGTTATGTATTTAAGGGCAGAACAAATATCAATCTTGAAATGGTGAAGATTGGAGCGGCAACTCCTTATTTCTATAAGCGAGTACGCGGCCAATATGCAAGTGAACTGTTAAAAGC
>RGYL01000245.1 GCA_010032085.1 Actinomycetota bacterium | reverse complement strand
TAACAAATGGCGAATCACTCGTGATCTCGAAGTGGCCAACTCCTTCGAAAAGCGAAGTCGATAAAGAAGCAGAAGTAGTAGTTGCTGACATGAAGCGATTGATAACTGAGATACGTCGATTTAGAAGCGACCAAGGTATAAAGAATTCAGCGCGTATCAAGGCCGATATCAAGGGTTTAAAAGGTCCGGTAGCAGCGTATGAAGATTCCATAAGGTTTTTGGTAAGACTTGATGAAAAAGGCGCCGATTTCAAAGCAAGTGCAAAGATAGAAATAGGAGAGTTCGCAGTCTCTTTTGATCTATCTGGCGCGGTTGATGTGAATGCTGAGCGCGCTCGACTTACTAAAGATCTAGCTGCAATTGAAAAAGATCGCGAGACTGCAAGAGTTAAGTTGGAGAATGAGAATTTCATGGCTAAGGCGCCAATGGATGTTGTCGCCTCTATAAAGGAGCGGTTGGAGTTTTGCGATGGTGAAATTCAAAGAATTAAATCGCTTTTAGATTCTCTTCCTAAACAATAATCATGTCTCTGAGTATGGGTGAGATTGAGCAAGCGCTCTTAAATCGCTGGCCTGAAACTCGCATTAATCCGACTTTAGAGCGAATAGCCCTCCTCGCTGACATGCTCGGCTCACCGCAACTTTCATATCCCACAATCCATATCGCAGGAACTAACGGGAAGACCACCACTACTCGGATAATTGACTCACTTGCGATGGAGCTTGGGCTTCGCACGGGAAGGTTTACAAGTCCACATCTAGAGAGTTTCTTAGAGCGAATTTGTATTAACGGTGAATCAATCAGCGAAGACTTTATGGCGGCAACCTATAAAGATGTCTCACCATATTTTCAACTCGTAGATGAGCGGATGTCACATCGACTCTCCTTCTTTGAGGCCATCACAGGGCTCGCCTTTGCAGCCTTCGCAGAATTTCCAGTTGATGTCGGGATATTTGAATGTGGGATGGGAGGCGAATGGGACTCCACCAACGTAATTAATGCAAAGGTTTCCGTGGTGACCCCCATCGGACTTGATCACACCCAATATCTCGGCGACACCTTGGGAGAGATAGCCCAAACAAAATCAGGGATCATCAAACCCGGATCCTTCGCAGTTTTTGCTCGTCAAGAACTAGACCCGGCCCAAGTTCTAATGAAGAAGTGCGCCGAAGTTGAAGCGACTCCGATTCGTGAGGGTATCGAGTACCAAGTTGCGTCACGCAAGCTCGCAGTCGGTGGCCAACTACTTTCAATCAAGGGT
>RGYL01000244.1 GCA_010032085.1 Actinomycetota bacterium | reverse complement strand
AAAGTCAAATATCAATTCAACCGATATTTTCCAATAAAAACAGTGAACTTAATGCGATCTGCTCTGGTTGCTGAGAAGGATAATTTTTTAAGATCTTTTGTTGATAAAGCTTTTAATGCAGTTTGGGTTGATTCATTAAATATGAATGACGATGAAGTCTTTTTAAAATTTATTAAAGAGCAAGATATAAATTCTGATTTATTTTCACTGAAATATAATGATCCTGTTATTAAAAATGAACTTATCAAAAGAACGGATGAATCATTTGCAAAAGGAGTTTTTGGCGTACCAACGTTTATCGTTAATGGAAAACTATTTTGGGGGCAGGATAGATTAGAGTTTGTATTAAGCGAGGCTAAAAAATAATTATTTTTTTTTAACTTCAACTACTTTAAAGCCTTTTTCCTTTAAGGCTCCAAATCCGCCCCTTACGTGGGATACTTTTGGAAATCCCATTTCTTTTAAAGATCTTGTTGCAAGCGCTGATCTCATTCCTTGAGCACAAAATAAAATTAAATTTTTATCAACTGAAATTTCTTTCTTTGAATAAGGGCTTTCAGGATCAACCCAAAACTCAAGCATGCCCCTTGGGATATGCTTACTATTTTCTATAGTTCCATCCCTCCATAACTCTCTTACGTCTCTTATATCTATCAAAATTGCATTTTCTTTTTCGATTCTAGTCTTGGCCTCCTCTGGGGTTAATGTTTCAATATCTTTAAGAACTTTATCAACAAGATCCTTTGCTGAAGTAATTTTCATAGAACTTAATATATAAATAAATAAAGTAATCTTATCTTATATGAAAATACAAAAAAGTAATAAAAAAAGTTTTTTTAAAAAAATTTTTATAAAAATTTGTAGACTTTTAAATTTTGAAATTATTGATCAATCAGACTTTACGGTTCCGACACTTAAAAAGAAGATAAATGAAAATCTTAGTGCGATGCATTTGGGTCGATAAAATCTACTAGATTTTCAACTTCTAGTTTCACGTATTCAAAATTAATATTCTTTTCTTCAACTATTTTTTTAATTTTTTGAATATCTGCGTCATCTGAGCCAGAATCGATTGCTGTAATTTTTATATCTAGATATTTAAAGTTTTTCTTTAAAGGTTCAATGGATCTTAAAATAGAATTTAATGATCTTAATGTGTATTGATTTTTTTCTTCTTCAAAAAGTCTTTGCTTACTCTGCGTTAACATCTTTACTTTAGTGCAAAATCTAAAGATGATATTTAGTGAGTTAATTTGCCTTGTTATTTTTATTTC
>RGYL01000243.1 GCA_010032085.1 Actinomycetota bacterium | reverse complement strand
GTTGGTCCATGTATTAACCGGCCACGATCACTCAAGTAATCGGCTCTAGGCTTATTTCTATTGGCTCGAATTAGATCTAGTCGTTCTCTTTCATATCCCACCAAAGCCACATCATAAATCTAGCATCATCTGCTTTTCATTTGAGTTAATTGCGATAGGTATGTGACGGTCCTGCCCATCAACTCTTTGGCGACATCCCTAGATTCGCGCTCTCGTGATCAAAGGGTTCACGGGAGAGATGGGGAAAAATGTTTAATTTAGAAAAGTGGCGCGAAGAAGATGGCGCTGCCGCCGTTGAGTATGGCTTACTGGTAGGACTAATTGCAGTCTTCTTGATTACCGCGATGACGAATTTGGGCGACAAAGTTGGAGATACATTAGATAAGGCCGCTTGCAAAGTTTCAGGTAAAACTTGGAACGATACAACTCAAACATGCGCTTAATTGCTTTACTGCAAATCTAACTTCTAATTCAAACTTGCTAGAGGAGATCATCGTTTTGAGGGTACGTAAAAATGAGAGAGGGGCGGCCGTAGTTGAGTTTGCGGTCGTCCTTCCAATTCTTCTTTTCATTCTCTTTTCTATGATCGATTTTGGTCGTTACTTCTATGTTCGAATTAGCCTTTCCAGCGCTTCATTTGAAGTCGCCGATGGAGTTGCAAGGGGCTTGATCTCAAGCAGTGACAACGCCAGTCAGATAACGGAGAAGCTCAAGACCATTACAAACGATGTTGCACCCGCAATAGCAGCTTTTGCACAACTCGAGAGCACGGCACAACTGAACTTCACTCCATTGCCTGCTGTATGCCCGAACGCCACCGGGTTGATAACCGTAAAACTCTCCACTCCATTTAACTCAATCTCACCGATAAACAGCTTTTTCTCAGAGGCATCATCGTCAACCACGATGCGGTGTTTGCGATGAAACTGAAAGCCGAGAATGGCGGTGTAACTGTTTTTGTAACTCTTTTTATATCTACTTTGCTTCTCTTTGGTTCAATTGGACTAGTTGTCGATAGCGGCATCATCTATCTTGAACGGCGAGCTGTCTCTAACGCCGCCCAGAGCGCTGCACTAGCTTTAGCACGGGAATGTATTGAAAGGCCAAGTACCTGTTCTACTTATCAAGAATTGCAAAACCTAGCCAATCTAAATTCTCCAGATAATCTCACTTCAATCAGTGAGATATGTATAGATGGAAAGACAACGGGTGGGAGTAATTGTCGAACACTTTCTTCTAGCAGCATTGACTGTTCTCCAGTTGCCTCAACTATC
>RGYL01000242.1 GCA_010032085.1 Actinomycetota bacterium | reverse complement strand
TTTTATAAAAATTTGTAGACTTTTAAATTTTGAAATTATTGATCAATCAGACTTTACGGTTCCGACACTTAAAAAGAAGATAAATGAAAATCTTAGTGCCGCAGGAAGAAAATCTATAACCTTGCCCATGGGTGAAATAAAAATAACAAGGCAAATAAATTCATTAAATATTATTTTTCGTTTTTGTACAAAAGTTAAAATACTCAATCAAAATAAAGAAAGAATTTTTTCAAAAGAAAAGCATGAATATACCCTAAGATCCCTTAAATCATTATTAGGATCAATAGAGATTTTAAAAAGTAATTTTAAATACCTTGATATAAAAATTACAGCAATCGATGTTGGCTCAGATGAAATTTATTTGGACAAAATTAAAAATATGATCAAAAAAAATAATATTAATTTTGAGTATATAAAATTAGGAATTAATGAATATGAAGATTTAATTGATCAAAATACCTCGGTTGATCAAAAATCAATGATGGCAAATGTATATAAATCACTAGAGATTGGAAAAAATGGAGATTATGACTTATTATATTTTGTTGAAGACGATTATATTCATGAAAAAGATTGTCTTAATGAAATGCTTTTTACTTACGAGAAATTTGCAAGTTTAATAAAAGATGAACTTGTTCTTTGTCCATCAGACTTTCCTTACTTGTATAATAAGTTTGAAACAACACAAATTATTTTAGGAAATAAAAGACACTGGCGTGTTGTAGAGGAAACATTAGTTACTTTTTTAACAAGTAAAAAATTATTACTAAAGCATTGGGATATTTTTATATCGATGGCAAAAATTAATCATACTCCTTTTGAAAAACCACTTCATGAAATATATTCAAAACAATATTGCCTATCACCCATACCCTCACTTGCGATGCATTGCGCTAATATAAATTCTGTTTATGGTATTTCTCCAATAATAGATTGGAAGAGATTATGGGATGAAAATGAAGTAAATGATTAAAGAAAATTCTAGAGCTCCTATTTTTAAATTACCCTCAAGTAATGATCAAAATTTTGAAATCAATAAAAATCTAGATCAATATTTAGCTATATATTTTTATCCACGTGATAATACTCCTGGCTGCACTAATGAAGCCAAGGATTTTGCAAAATTATATAAAGAATTTAAAAAATTAAACTGTGAGATTATAGGGATCTCAAAAGACGATATTGAAAGCCATAAAAAATTCATTAATAAATTTAAAATCCCATTTCAGTTATTGTCAGATGAAAAAATCATAGTTCTTAAGAAATATGGAGCTTGGGG
>RGYL01000241.1 GCA_010032085.1 Actinomycetota bacterium | reverse complement strand
TCCGGGAAACCTAGATTGTTCAATTCCTTTCTCACCGCTTCGACAAGATGTCCTTTGTTTCCAGCGAGTTGACCAGTTGTAAGTCTTGGGCGAATTGCTGGAACCTTTTGAGCGAGGCGTTCGGCCTCTTCTTTCTCAAGCCAACCTTGATCGACCATGTTATTTAGTGTGTATTTGTATCGATTCTCAAGGCGCTCACGATTACCTTCTCGATAGTCCGGGTCGTAGTAACCGGGAGAGCGGAGAATTGATGCAAGAACTGCAGCTTGGGCAACGCTTAGTTGATCGACGCTCTTACCAAAATAAACCTGGGCGCCAGTTTCTACTCCATACGCACCGCGGCCAAAATAAATTGTATTTAAGTACTCTTCAAAGATTTCATCTTTCGATAATCGGTTCTCTAATTTTATTGCAATAATCAACTCTCGAATCTTTCGCTGAATCGTCCGATCCGCAGTTAAGAATGCAGTCTTTGCATACTGTTGAGTTATTGTGGAACCACCTTGTAAGCCGCGACCTAATGCGGTATTGATAGCGCCACGCAGAATTGCGATTGGATTAAAAGCTCCTTGCGAGTAAAAATTCTTATCTTCTGCCGCTAATACTGCGTGACGCAGATCTAGTGGAATTTTCGCAAGCGGGATGATGGTCCGATTTTGAGCGCCAATCCTTCCAATCTCATCGCCATTTGCGTATTGAATTATTGTTGCTTGAGAATTTACATAATCTTTAGGATCTGGAATATCGGTTGTGAAGTAAGCGATTGCAAATGCGGTTAAGCCCGCTACTGTAAAAAAGGCAGCGAGGCGGATAAGAATTTTTCCAATTCGCCCACGCAACCACTTCATGAATTAAGGCTACCGAGTTCGAACTTTTCGAGGTGGTTTACGCTCTATGCCGTCACCTAAAAGATAGGAAGCGCTTAGGTGATTCCAGCCGCAACCGAGGCAGACTTCAACAACATAGACGCGAAATTCGCCATATTCATCCTGCATCTCAGTTAACTCTTCGTTGTTCTTTATTCGCCCCGAGTATTGACCGAGTTGATCGCCAAATACATATTGAAGTTCGGTGACTTTCTCATCTCGACACATTGGACAATCACGCTGGGTAATCTCGCCATGGAATTTCGCAGCGCGACGAAGGTAAGGGTCGGCATCACAGGCATCGACCGTTGTATTTAGACCGCGATAGATACTCGCAATCGTCGCCCGTTTCTTAAGGGCAAAATCGACATAACCCCGCTTTGACCACATAAGGAGAAGGATAAATCGAAAAAAGGTAACTAC
>RGYL01000025.1 GCA_010032085.1 Actinomycetota bacterium | reverse complement strand
CGCCGAGCCTTTGAAACTCGAATCATCACAACCAAGAATGCGAGCAATCCGCCGGTTACATGTAATCCATGAAAACCAGTTGCTAGATAAAAGACCGAACCATAAGGAGCAGAGGAGAGTGTCAATCCTTTATGAACTAATTCAGCGTATTCAAAAACCTGGCCGCCGATGAAAAACGCACCCATAATGAAAGTGAGGGCAAACCACTCGCGCATTCCCCATTTTGAGAATTGCCAGATGGATCCAGTCCGCGCATTTTGAAAACGCTCGGCAGCGAAAACCCCAAACTGGCAGGTCACCGAAGAGAGAACTAGAACCGTTGTATTAAATGCCGAGAAGGGAATATTTAGAAGTTCTACCGATTCGGCCCAAATTTCCGGACCTTGAACTGCGCGAGTGGTGAAATACATGGCAAAGAGCGCGGCAAAGAACATCAACTCGCTGGAGAGCCAGACAATCGTTCCAACGGCCACGATATTTGGCCGATTTAGTCGCGAGGTAGGAGTCGCGATGGCGCTGGACATGTCCCGGATTATTCCTGAAAAACTAGCGCTTTACCCCTATCGCTCCTTCCGGAGAGGCGGTGAAGCGCATCACTTACTTCCCGAGTTCAAAATGGCTCTAGACTCGCCTCACTATGTCGACTTTCAAGATCTTGGTTTATTCGGATGACTCAACCGTGAGAGAGACGGTGAAGAGGTCTCTTGGGGCTCGCTTGGCTACGGAGCTCCCAGAGAATGAGATTTTGGAATTTGCGACCGCTGATGCCCTGAGGCTTTTTATAGATTCCAAAAAAGTGGGCAGTAAGACCAAGGTCGACCTTTTTATTCTGGATGGCGAGGCAACCCCTGAAGGGGGAATGGGTTTGGCTCGGCAACTTAAGGATGAGATTTTTGATTGCCCCCCAACATTGGTTTTGGTCGCACGAGAGCAAGATGCCTGGTTGGCCGGTTGGTCGCGGGCAGATGCCGTGATTACTCATCCAATTGATGCTTTTGCGTTGGCAAAGAAAGTTCTCTCCCTCGTTAAAGCACCTGCCAATTAAGTTCTAGCCTTATGTGGGCGACGATTATTGAAAAGTTGACCGCGAATCAAGATTTATTAGCCAATGAAATAGTTTTTGCAATGACGGAAATCCTCTCTGGAAATGCAAGTGAGGATGAAATAAAAAATTTCTTGCTGGGAATGAAGAACAAAGGGGAGCGCACTGAAGAGGTTCGCGCTCTCGTAGATGTCATGTACCAACATGCCACGCTTATTGACATTCCAGATCGGACCGTTGACACGGTTGGTACTGGGGGAGATGGCTTCAATACGATAAATATTTCAACTAGCGCTGCGATAGTTACTACAGCAGCGGGAGCCCGGGTCATAAAGCATGGAAATAGAGCTGCCTCATCTGCATCAGGCGCGGCTGATCTCCTTGAGGAGTTGGGCATAGAAATTAGCCTCGATGCCTCCGGGGTAAAGGAATGCGTTCGCAAAATTGGAATTGGTTTTGCCTTTGCTCCAAAGTTTCATCCAGCGATGCGCTTTGCCGCGCCAGTTCGAAAAGCGCTGGGCATTCCAACGGTTTTCAACATCCTCGGACCACTAGCAAATCCAGCTAGACCGAAGGCAGTCGCAATCGGTGTGGCGAGAAGTGAGATGTTCGAATTGGTTGCTCGGGTTCTCGCTGCTCGTGGAAACGAAGGTTTTGTCTTTCGTGGATTAGAGGGACTAGATGAGATTTCAATATCAGGACCAACTGAAATCATTCAGGTGCATGACGGAGAGATGCGCAAATCTCTTTTTGATCCTCGCGAAATCGGTATCCAACCCATTGCCTTAAGTGAGATAAAGGGCGGCAGTGCGAAGGAGAATGCCGCTATTACTAGAGATGTATTCAGAGGTCGTGATGGCGGGGCAAGAGAAGCCATACTTCTAAATGCTGCCGCTGCCATTGCTGCATTTAAGGGAGAGTTCAAATTACCGATTGAGAATCAGATTGCTAATGGTTACGCGCTGGCAAAGGGCGCTATAGATAGTGGTAGGGCTAGCGAATTAGTTCAGCGTTGGCGCGATCTTTCAAAGGAACTTGCAAAGTCTTCTTTGTAGCGATTGCGCTGGGCCAGCGCTTTTAAATCCTCAAGTTGCGAGCGGGCGTAGCCGGCACCAAAGACTGCGCGAGCCCATTGCCCCTTAACCTCTAACAATTCAACGTTATCGCGCTCCAGGTAGCGAAGTAGCACCTCAACCTCTTCGTGGCTCGAGGCCGGCAGTACAGTGCCATCATCTTCAACTACTTCGGAGCTAATACTTATCGCCGATATTGCCGAGGCCAAGTTCTCAGCGGGAGCGGTCAAAGTTGCGGCTAATCGCCCGTAGCGAATCATTACCAACTCAATCGTCTTGCCGGATCTAATTAGCGTAAGTATCTCTTCAACTTTCGTAAGGCTTCGAATTCGCTCGCCGCGAGAGCTGCCACGAATATATGCGCCGAGTCGATTTCGAACTTCTGCGGCCTCTTCAAAGCGTTCTTGGAGCGAGAGAGTTGTCATCCGTTTATTCAACTCATTCAACATCTCGCGGGCATCACTCAACATCGCAAAACGGATCTCACTTGTGATGGAGCTATATGAATCTAGCGATTGCATTCCTACGCAAGGCGCGCCACATTTGCCGAGGTCGAGTAAGGCGCAAGCACTCGCATGCTTCATGCTTGTCAAAGTAATTCTCGGTTTACATTGCCTAATCGGAAAGACATCGTGGAGCGCTTCTATGGCTCGATCGGCTTCATCTCTTCCGTTGAAGGGTCCGCTCCAGCCAATCTCATCGCTAAGAGTTGCGGCGCCCTTTACTTGGGTTAGTCGTGGGTAAGACTCATCGGTCAATTTCACCCAAATGGCTTTCTCTTGAAATCTAGATCTGCGATTGAAGCGTGGCCGTTTCTGCATGATTAGCCGCAACTCTCGAATCTCGGCTTCAATGATTGTGGGAGTTTCAATTACTTCAACCCGCTCTGCGAGAGCGATCATGTCGTGAATACGTTTGCGCGTCTCGGCGGCAGTGAAATAACTTCGCACTCTATTTCTTAAATTCCTTGTCGTTCCAATATATAGAGGTTCACCACTTTGATCTTTAAAGATGTAGACACCCGGAACATTGGGAAGGCCTTCGGCAAAGTGACGTTTCCGCCGTTGCGCTTCGGTAACTCGATTTGTGAATCCCTTTAAATCCTCCAAAGTCGTTACGCCGAATGAACCGAGTCGTTCAATGACACCATGAAGAACATCTACGGTTGCTCGTGCATCTGCTAAAGCGCGATGTTCCGGATTCGTTTGAGCGCCGAAGAAGGTTGCGAGGGTAGATAACTTGAAGTCACGCACTTCATCTCTATTCACTACATAGCGAGTAATTCGAGCGGTATCAATCACTTGATATCGAGGCCAGGGAGATCCCAATTTTTCTGATGCTGCTTTTAGAAATCCCACGTCAAAAGGCGCGTTATGGGCGACCAGAACAGTCTCTTCAGGTGAGCCTAAAAATTCATAAAGCGAGAAGAGCGCCTCGCCAATGGGAGGCGCTGAGATCACCATGGCATCAGTGATTCCTGTAAGAACAGTAATGAAGGCAGGTATCGGACCGCCTGGGTTGATTAGAGTTTGAAATTCACCAATCACTTCACCGCCGCGAACTTTTACTGCACCGATTTCAGTGATTGCACAATCTTTTGGTGAGCCACCAGTAGTCTCCAAATCTAAGACGACAAAGGTCGTGTCAATTAGGTTTCGCCCTAGGTCATCAAATGAGGGTTGCCAACCTCGCTCCAATTCGCCACTCTCATTCACGGGTGAAATCTAGATTGTCGCTCCGACAAATTCGCCTCATCAATCCGCTAGCCTCGGCATATGTCCACCGAAGGTGCCCCCGCAGGGTGGCTTGAGGATTATCGATTTGATGGCAATAACGGGATTGGCGTTCTCTTGCTACATGGATTTACCGGCTCGCCTGCTTCGATGCGCCCTTGGGCGCATTTTCTCCAAGAGCGTGGTTTCTCAGTTCGAGTTCCTAGGATCCCGGGCCACGCAACGCGTTGGCAAGATTTGAATAAGACTAAATGGCAGAACTGGCCGGAACGCGCTGAAATAGATTTGAATGAACTTCTGGAAAGAAATAAAAAAGTGTTCATTTTTGGACTTTCTATGGGTGGAGCTAACACGCTCTTTCTTGCCGGTAAATTCTCGCGCAAACTCGCTGGGATAGTCCTCGTAAATCCGATGATTCATATCCCGGACCCATCAATTAGATTTATAGATCTAATTAAATACATAACTCCGAAACGGCCCTCTGTTGGAGACGATATTAAGAAGCCTGGTGTGACTGAGTGGGGGTATGACGCTCTACCCATGAAAGGAGTAGCTCAGCTCCACAGATTCTTGAAGAAGACACGGGCGAACTTGGCGAATGTTACCTGTCCAGTTTTGCTCTTTCATAGCAAGGAAGATCACGTGCTTCCAGTTTCCAATACTGAAATAGTCATGGCGGAGATTGGCAGCACCGATAAGAGACGGATTGAGTTAACTAACTCGTATCACGTAGCGACTCTTGATTATGACGACTCGATTATCTTTGAGAACTCACTCTTGTTCATTGAGGAGAAGGCGAAGTGACAAACCCATTTCTAACCCGGTCGAATCTTGAGTACGAAATTCCACCATTTGCTGATATCTCCGAGGATCATTATTTAGAGGCGTTTTATGCTGGAACCGCCGAGCAGCTTCGGGAAATTGCCGAAATTCTTCAATACTCAGAAATCACATTTGAAAACACCGTAGTCGCACTGGAAAAAAGCGGTCAGACGTTAAATCGCATGCTTAATGTCTTCTACAACAAATCATCGAGTGATACCAATGATCGCATAGATGAGATTGAGGCGGAGATTGCCCCGAAGTTGGCAGCACACGTAGATGCTATTCGCCTTAATCCAAAACTTTTCGCGCGGATAAAGTATTTGATAGAACAGCGTCCAAATCTTGATGCCGAGAGCGATTGGCTGCTGCAGCGCTATCACAAAGATTTCATTCAAGCGGGCGCTGCTCTTGATGAGGGTGCTCGTGAAAAGGTAAAGAAAATCAATGAGGAGCTCTCCCTGCTGGAAACTCAATTCAGCAAGAACTTACTTGCCGATACCAACGATCTAGCCGTATTAGTTGATGATGCGAGTGAACTTGAAGGCCTCAGCGAGAATCAGAAAGCAGCATGTAAAGCAGCTGCAAAATCCCGCGGATTTGAAGATAAGTGGATGATAGGCATGGTCAATTTCACTGGGCATCCAACGCTCTCATCCTTAAAGAACCGAACCCTTCGTGAACGGATAATGCGAAACTCTCTTTCCAAGGGTATGCGCGGTAATGAGTTCGATACGAGAAAGATTCTTCTTCGTATGGCCCAACTTCGCGCAGAGCGAGCTCAACTCTTTGGCTTGAAATCCCATGCCGAATACGTTCTACAAGAGCAGACTGCTGGTCACCCAGATCGGGTCCATGAGATGTTTCGCAAAATTGCCCCATCTGCAGTAGCAAATGCAAAAACGGAGGCGAGCGATATTGAAAAAATAATTGAAGAAAATGAAAAGCATGAATTAGAAAGTTGGGATTGGCTCTTCTATACCGAAAAGGTGCGCGCGGAAAAGTACAACTTAGATACCGCGGCGATGCGTCCCTACTTTGAGTTAGAGCGAGTTTTGAGGGATGGCGTTTTCTTCGCTGCTGGAAAGTTATACGGTATGAAATTTAAGGAACGGCCCGATCTTGTCACGTACCACGAGGAAGCGCGGGCTTTTGAAGTCTTTAATGAAGATGGCTCGCCAATCGGCCTTTACATAGGCGACTTCTATACCCGCGATTCAAAACGGGGAGGTGCCTGGATGAACACTTTGGTCGACCAGAACCACCTGCTTGGACAAATGCCAGTCGTAGTCAACAACATGAATATTTCGAAGCCTCCAGCAGGGGAGCCGACTCTTCTTACTTACGATGAGACAACGACTCTGTTTCATGAGTTTGGTCATGCCATTCATGGTCTGCTCTCTGATGTGAAGTACCCAAGATTCTCTGGTACGAGTGTGCAACGTGATTTTGTTGAGTTCCCTTCACAAGTAAATGAGATGTGGATTCTCTGGCCAGAAGTGCTCGATAACTATGCCCGCCACCACATAACTGGTGAGCGCTTACCTCAAGCATGGGTTGATAAATTGAATGAGTCATCAACTTTCAATGAAGGGTATGCAACTACAAGTTACCTAGCTGCTGCGGTATTGGATCTTGCCTGGCATTCACTCTCTGACTTAAGTTCCATTACAGATGTCGCGGAGTTTGAAGCAAAAGCGATAGCAGACTACGGATTAGATTTTTCCCCTGTTCCTACTCGGTATCGCTCTGCCTATTTCTCACATATTTTCGCTGGCGGATACTCTGCCGGCTATTACGGATATATATGGAGTGAAGTTTTAGATGCCGACACAGTCGAGTGGTTTAAAGCGAATGGTGGGCTAACTCGCGCAAATGGTGATCACTTCAGAAAAACGCTTATGAGTCGAGGCGGTTCGATCGACTCACTGCAAATGTTTAGGAATTTCCGCGGCCGTGATGCACAAATCGAGCCGCTCTTGCGCCGAAGAGGATTGGATTCGATCTAAGTGTTAGAAGCCATCTTTCTAGGAATCGTTCAGGGCCTCACGGAGTTCCTGCCGATTTCCTCAAGTGCACATGTTCGTATTTTCGGCGAATTTCTACCATCCGGAAGCGACCCCGGAGCTACCTTTACCGCGATCATGCAGATCGGAACTGAAATTGCTGTTCTCATCTATTTTAGAAATGAAATCAGGGGAATCATCAAGGCTGCCTTTAAGTTCTTAGCGGGTACTCGCTTTGAGCGGGGAACAGATGAATACCAGAGCGCTCGGCTAGCAGGACTAATCACAATCGGATCAGTGCCGATTTTCCTCCTTGGTTACCTTGGTCAAAGTTATATTCGAGAGAATTTTAGATCTCTATGGCTTATCAGCTTCACTTTGATTTTCTTCGGGGTTCTTCTTGGATTAATTGATCATTTTGGAAAAAAAGTAAAGGAAATCAAAGACCTAGATGCAAAGGATGGAGTCATCTACGGATTAGCTCAATCATTGGCACTTATCCCAGGTGTTTCTCGTTCTGGCGCGACTATCGCAATGGGTCGATTCTTGGGCTACAAGCGCGAGGCGGCCCTTAAGTATTCATTCTTACTCGCCATTCCTGCAGTGCTGGGCAGCGGAACTTATGAGTTGTTGAATTCCTTAACTGAGCCAACCAATAACTTCAGCGCCCTTGAAACTGCGGCTGCCACGCTAGTCGCATTCACCGTGGGCTACCTAGTGATTGCATGGTTAATGAAATTCGTTCAAACTAAGAGTTTTATGCCATTTGTTGTGTATCGAGTTCTACTTGGAACCTTCGTGGCTGTCTTGCTATTAACCGGCACTATTTCATAACGGTTTTCGTTTGTTGAGCAACCTGAGCAATATACAGATTGGTTTTTTGCTATCGGCTAGTGCGGCATTGACCACTTTAATTGGTTGGGGAGTAGTTACCCTCAAAAGGAAACTGTCGGAGTCACTCATTGCAATTTGTCTAGTTCTTGCAGCCGCAGCGATGATTCTGGTTAGTGCATTCGAGTTGATTCCAGCTGCTACTACAGCCGGATTGCCCTTAGAGTCGATTTTATCCTGGTTGCTTATTGGTGTTCTGATTGTTGCACTTATGAGATTTGCTGCCATGAAGTTGGAATCAGGAGGCAATCCACTTAAGAAGTCAGCGCTCTTGGTTTCTAGCGCCATAATTTTGCACAATCTTCCTGAAGGTTCGGTAGCAATTTCATCATCGATAGTCGATTTAAACTCAGGACTAATCTCTGCGGTTGCAATCTCTTTACACAACATCCCAGAAGGCTTAGCAATCGCATTTACGGCTGTTGCCGCTGGCATGAGTAACAAGAAAGTTTTAGCACTTGTTGCGGCAGCGACTCTTGCAGAAGTGATTGGCGCCTTAGTGGTTCTTTATGAGGGAAGATTGCTCTCAGAAGTCCAAGTGGCCAATTT
>RGYL01000240.1 GCA_010032085.1 Actinomycetota bacterium | reverse complement strand
CGAATCTACCAAGTCAGATTTTCTGGGGTGATTTACATGGTCATTGCGAATTTGCCGATGGACAAGGCACCCCTGATGGGTTCTTCAAATTCGGTAGAGATGACGCCCAACTCGACTTCTTATGCCTATCGGAACATGACGTTTTTCTTGATGATCATAAATGGAAATATCTACAAGATTGTCTCGGTAAATTTGAGGTTAAAGAAAGTTTCATTCCACTACTAGCTTATGAGTGGACTGCACCTCCAAAATTAGGTGGGCACCACAATGTCTATTTTCGCAAAGTCGATGGCGAGTTAATTGGACTACACCGCGCTAGCAATCTACCTGCGCTTTTTAGTCAATTGAAGGAGTCGAATCGAAAGGGCGATGTGCTTGTGATTCCGCACGCCCATCAAATTGGCGATTGGCGGATGAGCGACGAAGAATTAGTTTCGGGAGTTGAGATTGCTTCACAACATGGAAGTTTTGGATGGTTTGGCCACCGCTACTTAGAGCATGGAAGTCATGTTGGTTTTGTCGGAGGTTCAGATAATCATCAAGGTCACCCGGGTTACTCCTCATCATCGGCGAATATTGCAGAGAGTAAGAATGGATTGACGGGAGCTTGGGCAAACAAATTAGATTCGGAGAGCATTTTCAGAGCAATCCGAGAGCGAAGTGTTTATGCAACTTCAGGTGAACGGATCCTTCTAGATTTCAGGGTAGATGGAGCTTCAATGGGAAGTATCTTGCCGGCAAGTAAGAGCAGAAAGATTGAGGCCGAGATTGCCGGAACTGGGCCGTTAAGCCGAATTGAAGTTCGTCGCGGCAATCAACTCATTCACTCTGAGAGATTCTTCGGAACTCAAAAGAACTCAAATCTGCTTCGCATTGCTTTCTCCTCAACTAGTGAGGTGGAGGGGCATGACAATCCACGGGGCTACATCATTTGGAAGGGTTCCGTCGACTTTGGTCGAGAAAACATTAAAACCGTTGACTCTTCGCACTTATTCAATTTTCACTCTGAGTATGCCAGGATGAGAAAAGGAGAAAAGTCAAAAATAGATTTTGAGATTCATACTCGAGGCCACCTAAATGCAATTTTTGTCGAGCTAGAAAATTTAGTAGAAACTGACCAGATTAAAATATCCCTCGAAGAGAGTACAGAAATGGCTGACTCACGTTATATAAGAGGGCGAGATACGCTTAGTGCGCAAGAATTGGAAATTAGCGCAAAAGAATTTATCTCCGGAATTGCTCGTCGAGAGATTCTTGTTGGTACTTATAAAGATTTAATTGAATTGGAA
>RGYL01000239.1 GCA_010032085.1 Actinomycetota bacterium | reverse complement strand
GTCACCGCTGGAGTTGTTTCATGGTTCGCATTTCAAATATTTCAGAACATTGGTATGACGATGGGATTGATGCCCATGACTGGAGTTCCGCTGCCATTTCTCTCTTATGGAGGCTCAAGCATGTTCGCAAACATGATTGCTGTGGGACTCTTGCAAAACGTTTATCAACGCTCCCGATAAGCTCTTTTTACGCTTAATTAGGCGCATCTCGCGCCCTATGAGATACTTCCTCCGCAATCGCCTCGGAAACGCGAGGTCGCCAGACCGCTCTTTAGGTGCGGTCGGCTGATCCGAAAAGAATGAGGCGCCACCGAAGTTTTTTAAAGGAAATCGCCTTAACGGGCGGAGATTAAGGATTTTGTTATGGCCGATGAGCCAAAAAAGACGCGTAAGCGCGTTGTCCGAAAAGGAACAAGTAGCGCAAAAGAAGTCACCGCAAAAGATGAGAGTAAGCCAGATAAGAAGGCTAAATCTGCTGCCGTCATACCAACCCCAGTATTTCAAGCTGCCCCAGTCGCTCCCGCAAAGGGGCCTGCACGCCCTAAACCAGAAACCCGCGATGAAGATGGCGGAGATGGTGAACGTGGTCGCCGTCGTCGCCGTCGTGGCGGACGTGGCCGTCGTCGCTCTGAGCGCGATGAAGTAAATGAAACAACCGATGATTCAGCGGCAGAGAGTTCTGAGAAACCAGGTTTCGTAGTAGCTGGCGAACCAGTATTTAAGAAGCGCCGCCGTCGCCGTAGATCCGGCTCGGATGGAGTCGTTCCTGGTGAAACAGTTGAAGAAGATGGCGTAGTAACAGTCGTAAAAGTAAGAGAGAAGAAAGCCCCTGTTGAGCGCCCAAGAGAGCGAAAGAATTTTGAACGTCGTGATCGCCGTGACCGTTTCCGTGATCGGGATCGTGACCGCGACAGAGATCGCGATAGGGATCGGGGAAGAGACCGTGGTCGTTTTGGTGAGTATCGTGAAAACCGTCGCCGCGGCACGATTCTTACTGATGCCGAATTTCTAGCTCGCCGCGAATCGGTAGATCGCGAGATGTTGGTCCGGCAACAAGGCGATCGCACACAAATCGCAATTTTGGAAGACAACATTCTGGTTGAGCACTATGTAAATAAAAATAGCAACATTTCTTATGTAGGAAACGTTTATCTCGGAAAAGTACAGAACGTTCTACCTTCCATGGAAGCTGCCTTCGTTGATATCGGTAAAGGTAGAAATGCCGTTCTCTACGCTGGTGAAGTTAATTGGGACGAATCCGGTCTTGCCGATAATAAAGAGCGGAAGATT
>RGYL01000238.1 GCA_010032085.1 Actinomycetota bacterium | reverse complement strand
AAAGCTGCTCTTGCCGCTCTAAACAACGTAGTCGCAATGGCGCAGCAGGCAGCATCGCAGGCAGCCGAAGCTGCAAATAGCGCAAATGCAGCGGTTGATGCAGCGGCAAAATCTGTAAGTGATAAAGCGGCGGCTGAGGAAGCCGCTAAAAGAGCTATATCGCTCGCAGAACAACAGGCGCAAGCTTTGAAAGAGGCGGCCGCAAAGGCAGCCATCCAAAAGGCAGCTGCCGAGAAAGCCGCGGCAGAAGCAAAGAAGAAACTCGAAGCAGAACAGGCAAAAGCAAAAGTTGCTGCAGCTAAAGCTAAGGCGGCTGCAGCTGCGAAGATCTCTTCGCTAAAGCAGAAAGCGAACTCTCAGGCGGCCTCAACTAAGGCAGGGGCAACAAATTCACAGAAGAAGGCTGATGCTGCTAAAAGTGGCTCTAGTGATGCGCTAACCGAACTCGAGAAGGCACGAAAGAAAGTTCAAGAAGCAGAAGCGAAATTGGAAGAGGCGAAAGAAGAGCAATCGCGCCAGGAGAAAATTTTCAACTCAATTAAGAGCGCGCTCTCATCGGCTATACAGACATTGACAGGCACCATCAAGACAATCTTCAAGACTGTGAAAAGAGAGTCAGATGAGGATAAGAAGAGTTACGGCAAAGCGCGGGAGAAAGTAGAAGCGCTCACGCAAGATTTGGCCTCGGCAACTAATGATTTAGAGCAGGCAAAGTGGAAAGTACGAGGCGCTGAATTTGAATTGAAATTGGCTCAAATCCAACTCTTGAAAGCGAAGGACCAGGTGCTTTTTGTTGGCAACTATGTGAGCGCTCAGACAGATGCGGCTAAAAGTTACAAGAATGCTGTAGCAATCTCCGAGGGCGCAGTAAAGGCAATAGATGGTAGCGGCTCTGCTGTAAGTGGAATTGAAGTACAAACTTTTAGTCAGGAATTTGAAGAGAATCGTTCAGTTACTTGGGGATTAATTGGATTATTTGTAGGAGTTCTTTTAACTTTAGTTGTTACGAGACGAAGAAATCGAATCAAGCCCAATGAGGATTTAACCTATAGCTCAACATTTGATTCCTTGATTGATGAGGACCGCGTAAAGACCATCCCACGGGTAATGGAATCTGCGCCTCGTAAAACTCAAAGGAAAAAACCTTCCGTTAAGAAAACAGGTTCCACGCGGAAAAAGACTTCGAAAGTCAAAACAAGAAAGAAGAAATCCTCAAGGTAATTCTTGCTGAGACATAATCGTTAAAGCTGCGGTCCGCGCTAGGTAGGAAATTCGCTCAACGACGCTTCT
>RGYL01000237.1 GCA_010032085.1 Actinomycetota bacterium | reverse complement strand
ATCTGCTTTAACCTCTTCTTCGTTTTTATAGACATGTCCTGTCTTTATATTTCTAATTGTGATTTCTGAATCACAGATTACTTTTATTTCTTTCATTACGTCGTTAATGATCCTCTATTCACTTCCATTATTGATACGATACCTGTTATAGCAGTATTATTAACAGTAATCAAGAGTGCATCTCCTTCTTCTAGAACAATAGGTCCTTTAGCTATATTTTCTGTTGCATTAGATCCTAAACTAACATGAGCTATTTCAGCTGTGCTTGTAGTAGATGAATCATATACAAAAACTTCTGCGGTATTAGATCCAGACTGATTCGTTAATTGTATATTTTGAATAATGGCACGAGAGGTTGCATTACAAATATAAACAGTTGTTTGTGCTGTTGTTATTGGTTTTACTAAAATTCCTTTATAAATATTACTCATATTATCTTCCTATCATAAACCAGTTTTGAGCTTCAGCTATATCTTGCACATCTTGTGTAAAGGTATTATTTAATTGTAGAACCATCTGCTCTAGTGTTCTAATAATCTGGTCCATCTGTTGTTGACTATATACAGGTGTAGCGTTTGCAAGTCTGGGTTGATCTAGTTTTGCCATTATCTTAAACCATCCTGTTGACCATCTATACGAAGAGTTCCGTACCTCCATTTAGTATCAACTTCAGTGCTTATAATTTTAATTGCAACCTGACGTCCTCGCGCGCGCATGTCGACTTTAGTTGTTGTAGAATAAACTAAAGTGCTTGATGCAACTGTTTGAGTTGCGCCTGGATATTGTCTAACTAAAAATTGAAAATTAACTGCTCCTTGTTGATTCTTTAGGTCAGGTATGTATCGTTTAATAAACATAGAGTTATCTCCATCTACAATATCCACGTCACCTGAAGTAATATAAGCGGTTATTGGATCTGTATCATCATTTACTCCTTTTTCTTGGTCATACAATGTAGACACACCTGCTGTTAAACCAATAACTGTTGGTTGAGCAAGTGTTGTAGAATTTGGAATATATTTAGTAGCTAATGGATGTGTAAATACATCTTTAGAAGCCCAAGTTGTTCTAGCTAAAGTTCCGATAGTCCAAACTCTTTCTAGATAGTTATAAGTTACTATTCTATTAATTGCAGTTGAAGTTCCTGATGCATAGAACCAATTTACTTCTGAAAAATCTAAATTAACTCCAGCATAAATAATAGAGTGTTCATCTTCATTTATATCTTGAAATACATAATCTTGCACTGAACATGGAATTTCTTTCACAACCCCGTCAAACAGATAGAATGCACCATCTGACATCCAGTAA
>RGYL01000236.1 GCA_010032085.1 Actinomycetota bacterium | reverse complement strand
ATTTAAAAAAAATCTTGTAAAAGAAGATCAAACTAAATTGACTAACGAAATATATTTTAATTCTTTTGGGAAAAATGAAAGCTTAAACTTAAGAACAGCAGCATATCAAAATATAACGACAACAAAAACTTCTGATCAGTATGAATATTTACTTCCAGAGATTATCTATTCAAAATATAATTTTTTAGAAAAAAAAAATTTAAACCTAAGTTCAAATTTTAAAAGTTTAAATACAAACACAAATCAAAATAAAACAACTTTTATTAATAACTTAGATCACTCAACTAATGAAGCTTATAATACTAATCTTGGAATTGGTTATAAATTTTTAACAAAAATAAATAATATTAACTATTATTCAGATTACAGAACTCCAAATGAAAATTTTAACACTCAACTTAACCCAATACTAGGACTGGACACATCATTACCTTTTGCAAAATTATCAAAAGATTCGGAACAATATTTAATCCCTAGAATTCTGACACGATATTCTCCTGGAAAAATGACCAATGCAACCTCTAATGACACAACATTGAGTATAGATAATTTATTCTCATTAAACAGGATGAACTCAGATGAACTAATAGAAAAGGATCTGTCATTCAATCTTGGATTAGATTGGAGTTGGAAAGAAAAAACCATTAACCAAAGCAAACCCTCAGAAGCTGGATTTGCAATTGGTCAGGTTATAAAATTTAATGAAGATGCAGATATGCCAAGAAAATCATCCCTTCAGAATAAAAATTCTGACTTAGTAACTAAGGCTAATTATTTAAGTCCCGGTAATTTTGATGTTACGCTTAAAAACACTTTTGATAACAATTTTAATCACATCTACTATAGTGATTTAAATGTAAAAACTTTTCTTAAACAAGGAGAAATTAATTTTAATTTTTACGAAAAAAATAATCATATTGGTAGCGAAAGATATGCAAAAGCAAACCTTATCTCTTATATAACCGACAATACAAAAGTAAAATTTGAAACTGATAGAAATCTCAAAACAGAAATGACTAACTCACATAAATTGGGAATTGAAAATGAAAATGAATGCATAAGATATGGATTTTATTTTCAAAGAAATTATTCATCAGACAAAGATTTAAAACCAGCAACTAGCGTTTTCTTTGGAGTTACATTGTTGCCGTTTGGTGAAAACTACACGACCTCAAATATATTACCCTCAATCGGTGGAAAAACTTTATTTTAAAAAATGAGTAAAAAAAAATTATTTTTTTTACTAATATTATTATTATTTAATATATTTCAAGTTGAAGGAAAACAATTAACTAATAATGTATTAGTATCGATTGATA
>RGYL01000235.1 GCA_010032085.1 Actinomycetota bacterium | reverse complement strand
TAGGTAAACACGAGAATCACCAAATGTAAGTGGCTCATTTACGCGAACAATTTTTCGCACGGCTTCTTCTTTGACCGAATTAGAGACAAGCGCAGTCAATTTGTAATCTAAAGGTTGGCGAGTTTCAGGGTCATACTTCGCTTCGAAGTTCGCTGCGGTAATCGCAAAGGCTGGCATATTGGCAACATCAAAAAATCTTCCCGGCGCGAGGTTGTCATAACTTGTTGGAACATTTATGAATCGCTCGCCCACGGTCACAATTGCTTCACCACGCATGCCAAATACTGAACTCGCACCCACCCCCAGCAAAATGACTATTAGCGCCAAATGAAAAACTAGGTTGCCGGTCTCGCGTAGATAGCCTTTTTCAGCCGAAATCCCATTCTCATCTTTAGTCATTCGAAACTTATTTTTTCTTAACCAAATCTCTACGGCTTCAAGATTCCCGCTGACTTCTTGATATGACTCAAGTTGTGTAAGTCCGCTCGGAGCTGGAGCAGGCTTGCTAAGAGCTTCCTTTGCATAATGCCAAGTTCTAGGAACTACACATCCGATTAGCGAGATAAAAAGCAGTATGTATATGGCGGAGAACCAAGGGGAGCCATAAACATCAAAAAGATAGAAGCGATCCATCCACTTCGCGGTTTCAGGATCGTTCTGGAAATACTCTCTTACCTTTAAAGGAGATTGGGTGCGCTGCGGGAAGAGTGAACCGGGAATCGATGCAAGGCCTAAAAGCAAAAGGAGAATGAGGGCATTTCTCATACTTGTTAGTTGGCGCCACAAATATCGAAGAAGCGAGCGACCTTGAAGCTCTGGAGCGCTCATTTAAATCACCGGAACAAAGTTAGTGATGGTGCCGCGAAGGTCGGCCATCAAAGTTTCCCAGATTCCAAGTACTTGCAAGAGGCCAATCACAATTAAGAATATTCCTCCGAAAAGAGAAACAAACCTTCCCCGACTTGCAATCGCTCGTTGTAGCCGACGTGATTTATCTATAAAGAGAGCAAAGAGGATAAAGGGAAGTCCGAGTCCTAGCGAATAAATAAGTGATAAGAATGCACCGCGAGCAGCGCTTGCCTCGTTAAGGGCAAGTGCTTGCACGGCACCAAGAGTTGGTCCAATACACGGCGTCCAACCAAGTCCAAACATAACGCCAAGAATTGGCGCACTAACTAAACCGCTTCGAGCAGAGAAAGGGATTTTGTAGGAACGATAAAACTTTTCTGGAAATAGAAATATGAGACCGAAAAGAATCGTAAGTGCCCCAAGAAGCCTCGACAACCAAGTCGAATTTCGAAGGATCTCTGCTCCTAATTCA
>RGYL01000234.1 GCA_010032085.1 Actinomycetota bacterium | reverse complement strand
TGCAGCAATAATTTCACCATTCACAATAATAGCTGCTGCACTATCATGATAAAATGCTGAAATTCCAAGAACGGAAGTCACTTATAAAAACTAAAATATTGTATAAATAAATGGGGCAACCGCTGTTCCTTGGCTGAGTACAATTAAGGAACCAAATAAAACAAGAACAATAAGGATAGGAAGCAACCAATACTTCTTTCTAACTTTTAGAAAATCCCAGAACTCTTTAAAAAATTCAAACATTAAAATTGTTTCTTCATACTTTGAATTTTATCTTCTCTAGTAATCCAATAAGAAGATTGTCCTCTTTTTAGACCCATAACATCTTTTTTTAATATTTTAACAAATATTCCAATAGGTGTTACCACAAAGAAAAAAACTAAACCCATGACAATTGGGGATATTATTTTTCCAAGTAAAATTCCAAATTTAATCCATAATTTATTTAGAAATGTAAATAAATTAGGTTTAATAATAGTTACGGTTAAAAATACTAAAGATACAATAATTGACCAAATTCTAATAGGTTCATTTGATATTAAAGGGTAAAGACCAATAATAAGAAAAAAAACAAAAAACAGTATTCCAAAAGTAATATTATTTTTACGTTTAATATTTATTGAACTTTCCATAGATAATATTCTTAATTATCTATACTAAATACATCAAAAAATAATTAAAATTTAATCTTATATACAATTATTTTTAAATTAAAATTAAGTAAAAGTTTCTTGAAGATTAATAAGATTAAATTACAGTATATTTATGAAGCAAGATTACTCGGTAAAAGACATCTTAAATGCAGTTGATGATATTCTAAAAGTTAAATCTACACAAGAACCAAAAAAAGAAATTAAAGACGAAATTCCCGTTAAAGATATTTTAAATGCTGTAGATAATATTTTAAAAATTAAACCCATTCAACAATCAACAAAAAAAATCATAAATCAAGTTTCAGTTAAAAATGACAATAAAAATAAATTTATTAACAAACAAGAGTCTCAAAAAGAAAATGAGATGAAAAAAAAATATGATTTATTAGTTATAAATAATGCTAAAGATGTTTTAATATTAAACCGTATTATCTTTAAATGATTATTGAGTGCGCTTGTAAAAAATATAAATTTGCAGTTAAGGCTGAAGAAATTGGAATTAACGGTCGTGTTGTACAATGCGGCGTTTGTGATCAAAAATGGTTTCAAGAACCTGCTAGCACCGAAGAGTTTAGAGTTTTAAAAGAAAATTCTTTAAAAAATAAAGAAATAAATGAAGAAATAAATAACTCAAAAAAAGAAAAAAATATAACAAAAAAAAATTATGT
>RGYL01000233.1 GCA_010032085.1 Actinomycetota bacterium | reverse complement strand
CCTAATCGCCTTCCATGAAGTGATAATCGACCCGGCTTGCTCAGTTGTCTTTGAAGTGGAAGAGCCTGATCCAGAAATTATGAGTCGCCCACCGCGCGCCGCTAGAAAAGTAATCTTTGGTTCTAGCGAGATTATCTACGCAGCTCTCCAGGGCTTGACAGTATTTCTAGGGGTTTTTACGGTCTTTAACTTCTCAATAAGCGAAGGATATAACGAAGAGGAAATCCGCTCGCTCACCTTTGCTACTCTTCTTATTGCAAATCTATTTCTAATTCTCGCTAATCGCTCACGCACTCTTACGATCCTTGAGTCCCTCATAAAACGAAAGAATATTGCAGTCCCGTGGATTTTTGCTTCTGCAATAGCACTGCTTCTTCTGCTGCTAAATGTTCCATTCCTTAGCACCTCCTTTGAGCTAACAGCGATTGATTGGCGGGCCTACTTCTCTATCGCATTAGTTGCTTATCTCAGCATTGCATGGACAGATGCTCACAAATTAATCAATCGAATTCGGGCTGGTCATTAGCCGGACTTTGTTACTTTCTAACTGAGCGCATTTACTAGCATCAGGAGAAACTAGAAAAGGAGTTTCTTCTTGAGAACGAAACGAAAAATAGTCTTGGTTCTATTGATTGCCACAATTTTTAGCGGCGTCCAGTTTCGGCGCTGATATCGTGGATGTCTATCTAAATAGCAACCTAGTGATTGATAACGCCACCCCTAGCGCAATCGCAGATCTAACAGCTCCGCGCGGAAATGCCACTTTAAAGATTTATGCCAATGGAGTTAAGCCAAGTGATACATCGACTGCTCTACTTTCAGCAGGTCCGATCTACCTATCAAATGGGAGTAATTACACATTTGTTGCTCACTTAAGTGCCGATGAGAAAGCAAAACTTTCAATCTTCAAGAATATGACGACTGATGCAGGCTCTAAAAGATCTTGGCTCACCGTAAGGCATGTAGCTTCAGCGGGAGCAGTTCAGTTACGCGTAAATGGAATTCCGACATTTGTGCCACTCGTTAACTCGATAGAGCGCAAGAAATCATTCGGATTCGGCAATTACTCAATTGATGCACTGGTGAACGAGAGTAGTACGGTCGTTGCCGGGCCGACTAATGTAGCGATTGCAAAGAATAAGAACGTCGTCCTTTACATCTGGGGTTCTAAGTCCAAGGGCCTCATCTCGATACTAAAGCAGGAAATTGGAACTCGTAAGGATGATTGATCTGCAAGTTACAGCAACCTTCTATCAATAGGTCGATCGTGCCAGGTAGCGAGGGTTCGATAATTCTTTTCGAACCAGCTCCTGGCATGTTT
>RGYL01000232.1 GCA_010032085.1 Actinomycetota bacterium | reverse complement strand
CATGATGAATACAACGGTAAAAAGAAGATTCCAATGGGAATCTATTGTCGTAAATCGCTATTCCAGCACTTGGATCCAGAAGAAATTTTCTTAGTAACGAAACAAGGTTTTGAGTACTTCGAGAGAGTATTCGGTCTTGCTTATGCCTTTGATAAGTACGATCAAATCGCTGTTGTTGACTTTAACTGGGGTGCGATGGAGAACGCGGGATGTGTGACTTTCCGTGAAGAGCTCTTGGTCTTTAGATCTAAAGTAACGGAGCGGATATATAACGCTCGCGCCAACACAATCCTGCATGAGATGGCCCATATGTGGTTTGGAAATCTTGTGACAATGAAGTGGTGGGATGACCTTTGGTTAAATGAATCGTTTGCTGAATGGTCCTCGTATTTGGCACTTGTTGAAGCAACTCGCTTCACAAATTCTTGGGCTGGTTTTAATGCGGAGCGAAAGAATTGGGCCTACCGCCAAGATCAACTGAGTTCTACCCATCCAATCGCCGCCGATATGGTCGATATTGAGACCGTTAAGGCCAATTTCGATGGAATCACTTATGCAAAAGGCGCCTCAGTTCTACATCAACTAGTTGCCCACGTCGGCCGGGAAAACTTCATCGCCGGTCTCCAGGTCTATTTCTCCAAACATGCATACAAGAACACCACTCTCCGTGATTTGCTAAGTGAGTTGGAAGCAAAGAGTGGCCGGAACTTAGATAGCTGGGTTTCAACTTGGCTACAAACTGCAGGCGTAAACACACTTCGTCCAATCATAAAATTATCAGGCAACTCCTACGAATCGATTGCCATAAAGCAAGAACCGCCACTAATCCCAGCCGGCTCGACGGAGAAGCGTCCGCATCGTTTAGCTGTTGGGCTTTATGACCTTAAGGGAAGTGTTCTGGAGCGGAGAAAATCAGTTGAACTAGATGTGTCCGGTGAACTCACAGAAGTCAAAGAACTTTCGGGAGAAAAGATTGCTGACTTACTATTAATAAACGACCGCGATCTTTCTTACGGAAAGATTCGATTTGATGAGCGCTCCATCGAAACACTCAAATCACATCTTGGAAAATTAAACGATAGCCTCTCCCGCGCACTCTGCTGGTCTGCATCATGGGACATGCTTCGAGATGCCGAGATATCGGCATCTGACTTCATCGATATCGCAACAGCCGGGTTGCCGGGAGAAACTGACATCACAACCGTGACTGCCTTGGGTAACCAACTCACTTCCGCGATTGAAGTTTATGCAGCAAGCAAGAATCGCGATGCGCTTCGAGAGAAAGTTGCCAGCATGATTTCTGCACTCCTCGATTCGGCAA